>JAFUGB010000058.1 GCA_017469605.1 Clostridia bacterium | reverse complement strand
TCTCTTTGCGATTGCCGCTTTTACGCCGACAAACGCAGCCTTCTTTGGTATCTTTCTTGGGCTTCCAAGAAAGTACGCCCCCGTTCGTTTCCTCCTCGTCAAATTCAGGTTTGCCTTACAGCACCGCCACGTCCTTTAACAGCAGCTTATCGGGCCCTTCATAGGCGCCATCCACGCATACCTGATCGGACAGGAGGAGATGCTTCAGTACCTCGCTCAGCCTTGCGCTCATGGAAATACCGGTGACCGGGATTTTCTTTTCACCGTCAAAGTAATAGGCCAGGCGGATTTCGCCTCCAATGTAATCGCTGTACATTTCCACCTGCAGGCCGGACAGCGACACGCACTCGATATAGGGCGCCTTTTTGATTTCCTCTGCCTTGAGTGTGCCTGCCGCCAGGCTGAGGCAGGGCAGCACGCCGCTGGGTTCCGGGATTTTCAGATACTGGCCAAAGCGGCTGGAACCATAGTAGTTCTCAACGATGCCGTCACGAATCACGCGGGTATCCCGCAGCGCCGTACCGTCATCATCAAAATAAGCGCTGCGCTCGCTGCCGTTTACCACACCCCTGAGCGTGACGGTCAGCTTATCGCCATCGCCGTTTTCCTGCAAATCATCGCCCTGCTTGTGCAAATTGGCGTGGGCATATACCGCGCCGTAGCCCAAATCATCGGCCAGCTCCCAGGCCAGGCGACGGATCTCCCGGGGACGCAGGAGCACGTTCACCGTCATGGGCGTTTGGGGCTTGACCGCCAGGGCGCGGTCGCGCACCTCGGCCATGCGGGACGCGATCTCGGCGGTGATCTTTTCCGGATCAAATTGGGTAAACCGATAATCCTCGTACAGCTCCACCGATTCCTTTTCAGTGGTAAAGGTGGGAATGGCTTCGATCATAACCCGCCACAGCCGCTGGGTTTTGTCCACGCCGCGGCTGTTTATCACCCGCAGGGTATCCCGGTACAGGAAGATCTCGCAGGCATTGATGGATCCGCCCGCCAACGTATCGGCGGCAAAAACGGCATCGGCAATTTTGCGGGCCAGGGCTTTGGGATCCTCATCCCGCATATTGGTGGGCAGCTGGGCATCCAGCGTGCCGGCCCCGGGCAAATCATAGGGCTCGTTGAAAACCAGTCTGGCCCGGCCCGCGGCGGTTTCTATTTTCTTATTGATATCGGCTTCGGACATGGAACGGTAAACCGAAAAGGTGGAATCGCCCTTTTTGCCGTCATGATCCACATATACCGTTACGCTGGTATCCACGGTGTCGGTGGCGCGCACCGTTTCCAGGTTTTTATGCACAAAAAACAGCTCATAGGAGACCGTGGCCTTTTCGGTGATCCGCCAGCCATCCACATTTGTATTCCGCGCCAGCAATGCTTTGATATCGCTCATCCCAGCTTCACCCTCACTTTCAGATTGGGGCCGCCATCGGAAACGCGCACCCATTCCTTGTAGCCTTTGCCGCACATGCCGGAACCGATCACCTTAAACTGATCGGATACCATGCTGATGGATTTGAGCAGATCGGGCACTGAGCCGCTCATGACCACCGGAGATACATAATGGTCGGTGAGTTTTCCGTCCACGATCTCGATACCGTATTCCGCTGTGCACTGGATCTGCCAGTTTTTGGGATCCTCCATGCCATTGTTGGTTTCAAACAGCATATAGCCATGCTTGACCGAGGCGATCATATCCTCCAGCTTATCGTGTCCCGGCTCAAAGAAGGTATTGGTCATCCGGGAATATGCTTTGCGCTTATAGCTGTCCCGGCGTCCATTGCCCGTGGGCGCGGTGCCCAGCTGGGCGGCGCTGGCCAAATCGCTGAGTCCTGCCACCAGGATGCCGTCCCGGATGATCTGGGTATCGTGGGCCGGCACGCCGTCATCATCAAAGAAATAGCTGGCCACGCTGTGGGCAGCGGCCGCGCCGTCATGCATATTGGTAATGGGGCTGGCCACGTACTGGCCCATGAATTGCTTGGCCAGGGCGCGGTCCTTCACAAACTGATCCATCTCCACGCCATGCCCAAAGGCTTCATGAGCAATCAGTCCGCTGATGGAGCTGTCGGTGATCACATCATATACACCGGGCTCGATGGGCGTGGCCTTTGTCAGGTGCCTGGCCAGTTCGATCACGGTATCGGTATGGTTTTTCAGGTTTTCAATGATCAACCCCAGGTGATCCTCGCCCTCCACATGGCGGGCCTGCACCATTTTCCCGTCGCTGTACACCACCAGCAGGTAGCCGTTGGCCCAGCCATAATGCTGGCTGAGCTGACGGTTTGGGCTGACAAACAGCTTGGAAACTGTAAACGGCTGGATCATGGCGATGGCGTTGAGCACATGCGCATCCTTTTGCATCAGCTCCCGGGAAAGCTCCTTGCAAACGTCCAGCAGCTGTGCATCGCTGTACTGATCAAAATCGGTTTCCCGGACATAATCCTGCTTCAGGGGCTCATCCCGGAGCGCTTCAGCGCGGATCATGCGGTCCGCCAGGCTTTCGTCAGCCCGCACGGCCTGGACGATTTTTTCAGCCAGCGCTTCCTTATCCCCCGAAATATCATCCAGCGTATACTCAAAAAAGCTGCGGCCGTCGTGCATTTTGACCACAAATCCGCATTCGCCCCGGCCATCCTGGATGGCGGAGCTCTTGCTGTCGGCGCGGATCACCGCGGCACTCACATCGGTACCCAGCACGCTCACATACCGGAAGCGTTTTCCCAAAGCGGCCACCAACGCTTCGCAATCGGCGCGCTTGCCGTTTAAATACGCGGAAAAAGGCATACTTTCCCTCCTTGCAACGAATCAGAACAGTTGAATGATGGCGTCGCGCTCGGCCCCCACCGATACATACTTTATGGGGCAGCGCACAGCCTGCTCGATATAGCGGATATACTGCAGCGCCTCCCGGGGCAGATCTTCCTTGGAACGGCACCCGCTGATATCGCAATGGAAGCCTGGCAAGTATTCGTATACCGGTTTGGCAGCGTTCAGCAGGTCAATGCTGGCCGGGAAGTTTTCGGTTTGCCTGCCGTCAATTTCATAGGCAACACACACCGGAATCCTTTCCATATAGCTCAGCACATCCAGCTTGGTCAGCGCAATATAGGTGCAGCCCTGCATTTTGGCGCCGTAACGGCTGGCCACCACGTCAAAGCCGCCCACCCGGCGGGGACGGCCGGTGGCCGCGCCATATTCGCCGCCGGCTTCGCGCAGCGCATGGGCTTCCTCCCCAAACAGCTCGCAGGTGAAGGGGCCCTCGCCCACGCAGCTGGAATAGGCCTTCATAATGCCCGCGCTTTCATCCAGCCGAGCAAAGGGAATGCCCGCGCCGATGGGCGCATAGGCCGCCAGCGTGGTGGAGGCGCTGGTATAGGGATAAATGCCAAAATCGATATCGCGCAGCGCGCCAAGCTGGGCCTCAAACATCACCGATTTGCCCTGCCGCATGGATTTTTCCAGGTATTCCGTGGCATCGCAGATATAGGGCGCCAAAGGCTTCCCATAGGTTTCCAGCCAGGCGATGATGTCATCCAGCAGGATGGCCGCATGGCCGTAGCCCTTTTCCACAAACAGGTTCTTCCATTCCAGCAGGTCAGCCAATCGCTCCCGCAGGCTGTCCCAATGCAGAAGATCGCCCATGCGCAGGGCTTTTTTCATATATTTATCGGAATATACCGGGGAAATTCCCCGGCGCGTGGAGCCAAACTTCTTATCTCCCAGCCGGTCCTCCTCCAGAATGTCCAGCAGCTTATGATAAGGCATGCAGATGGTGGCACGGTCGCTGATCAGCAGGTGGCCGGGAGCGATTTCAATGCCGGCTTGCCGCAGGCGATCGATTTCGCCGCACAAATGCTCCAGATCAATGACAATACCGGGGCCCAGCACATTGGCCGTCTTCTCCCGCAGGATACCCGAGGGCAGCAGGTTCAGCACAAATTTTCCCTTATCGTTGATCACGGTATGTCCGGCGTTGTTGCCGCCCTGATAGCGCACCACGATGTCATAATCGGCGCTGAGCAGGTCCACCATACGGCCCTTGCCCTCATCGCCCCAGTTGGTTCCCACAATGGCTGTAAGCATATTTCCCTCCTATATCATACATCGATCCGGGCCTCTGCGCCCAATTGATCGCGATTGGCGTCCAGGATCGGCTGGATCACGCTGTTCAGGTACTGCCGGCACTGCCGCTGGGCCATGCCGGTAAAGGCAATGGGATCAAGCAGGCCGCTCAGCTCTTCCTTCGTAAGTCCAAAGGCTTCATCCTGTCCAATGCGGTCCAGCAGGTCGTTGGCCTTGCCGTAAAGCTTCACCTGCTCGGCCGCCCGCATGGAATGCTGACGGATGCGCTCATGCAGCGTCTGCCTGTCGCCGCCCTTGTTTTTTACGCAGTACATCAGTATATTTTCTGTGGCCATGAAGGGCAGTTCCTCCTCCAGGTGCTTGCGGCATACAGCTGGATACACCGTCATGCCCCGGGCCACGTTGATCACCAGGTTCAGGATGGCGTCGGCCGCCAGGAAGGCTTCCGGAATGGCCAACCGGCGATTGGCGCTGTCGTCCAGCGTGCGCTCCAGCCATTGGGTAGCGGCGGTGACGGCGGTGTTTTGCAAATCGCAGATCAGGTACCGGCTCAGCGAGCAGATGCGCTCACAGCGCATGGGATTGCGCTTATAGGCCATGGCCGAGGAGCCGATCTGCCCGCTTTCAAAGGGCTCGTCCACCTCCTTCAGGTGGCACAGCAGCCGAATGTCGGTGGCAAATTTGCTGGCGCTCTGGGCGATGCCGCTGAGGGCCTGCAGCACGGCAAAATCCACCTTGCGGGTATAGGTCTGCCCGCTGACGGGCTGGCAGCTATCAAAGCCCAGCTTTTGGGCGATCTTCTTTTCCAGCAGCTCCACCTTATCCGCGTCGCCGTCAAACAGACTCAGGAAGCTGGCCCCCGTGCCCGTGGCGCCCTTGCAGCCAAGGAGCTTCAGGGTTTTCAGCTGAAAATCCACCTGCTCCAGATCCATTGCCAGGTCGTTCAGCCACAGGCAGGCACGCTTGCCCACGGTGGTAGGCTGGGCGGCCTGGAAATGGGTATAGGCCAGGGTAGGCAAATCGCTGTGCGCCGCCGCAAAATCCCGCAGGGCCGCAATGGCATTCAGCAGCAGGCGGCGAAGGAGCAGCAGCCCATCCCGCAGGTTCAGGATATCCGTGTTGTCCCCCACATAGCAGCTGGTGGCGCCCAAATGGATGATGGGCCGTGCCACGGGACAGCAATCACCGAAGGCGAGCACATGGGCCATCACATCGTGGCGGACCCGGTGCTCATGGGCGGCGGCGGCCTCAAAATCAATATCCGTCAAATGCGCGCGCATTTCCTCCAGCTGTTCATCGGTAATGCCAATGCCCAGCTCCTGTTCGCTCTCGGCCAATATCAGCCACAGCCTGCGCCAGGTGGAAAACTTGCGCTTGTCGGAAAAAAGCCGCTTCATATCGGCATCGGCATACCGCCCGCACAGCGGACTTTGGTAGAATTCGCTCATCTTTCCCTTCCTTTCTGCAGAACCAACAAAAATAAGCATATCACAAAGACATGGTCCATGTAAACGGCACAAAAAAAGAAATACAAAAAAAGCCCGATTTATGCCGGGCCGTGACCTGATTGGAAGCAGGCGCAGCCAGGAGAAAGCAGGGCAATTTATCGCTATGAAAGGCGATTTTATATGTACCGCGTGAGTAAAGAAGGTGACGAGCTGCGGCGTTGCATGCAGATCGTCGCGCTCTTATACCGGATTGAAGCTTTGTAATTGCACCGACAATTGACATATGTCATGCAACATGCTATAATGATTATAGCATTCTATTTTAAGTGTATCATCATTTGGAGGTGCGGCATGCTTACAAAGGAAGAACTGCCGGATTGCCCGGTTACAACCACAGTACAGCTGATCGGGAACAAATGGAAGCTGCTGATCCTGCGCAATTTGCTGGCCCGTCCATGGCGTTTTAACGAAATGCTGCGCTCCATTCCGGGCATCAGCCAGAAGGTGCTAACGGACAATCTGCGGGCCATGGAGAAGGACGGGATCATTACCCGTACAGTCTATCCTGAAGTTCCTCCGCGCGTGGAATACGCGCTCAATGAGCTTGGCGAATCCATGAAACCGATCATCAAGGCCATGGAAGAATGGGGGCAAGGGTATCAGCAGATGGCAAGGGAAGCGTAAAGAACCTAAGGAAAGAGAACGCTGACAAAAGGACTTCTGCCCGCTTTTTTATTGTTTGATTATTCCGGAATGATTGGTTTATTCGCCCAGGATAGCAGTGTGAGCGATTTCACCAGCCAGCGTACCAGAGGCCAGTGCTTCGCACATGGGCGCCAAAGCCGGCCACGGACACCATATTGCCTACCACGCCGCCGGCACCCATCAGGTTCTCGATGCGCTGGCCGCCTTTGGTCATGGTGATGATCATATCATTGTCGCAGTATAGCGTCACAGCCACGAAGGCGGTGGAGCCGGGCACGATGCGGGCGGCGTACAGGGTATCGCCGGTAACGGACGCCATGAAATCAGCGGGTGTGCCGAAGGCTTCATCCAGGCTGGATTCGCAGGAAGCATTGTAGTCATCGATGGTGGCTTTCAGGTCATCGGCAGGCAGGTCTTTTCCGCCAGTTCTTCCACGCCGGAAGCGCTCCAGGCCACGCCGCAGCCAATCAGTTCGTCAGCAAAGCGCACACAATCGGTATTGTTGCTGTCATAGATCATTCATCATCGGAAACCACCTCTCGCCAGACCGCAATGATGCGCATATGATTTATTGCACCGGCTTTCCAAATTCTTGAGAAAGAAGAACTGCGTAACTTTTGCCCGCGTTTTCCATAAGGCGCGGTCACTTCATACCAGCTCCTTCTGGTCTTGAGATGACCTGCACAAAGGAACTCTCCTGGACAAAGAAAGAGATAAACTCTTTCCTCATGACATACGGCCATTCAATCATCATATTTTGATTGTGCTTCTTCAGTTGAATGGAATAGTCCCTCAACTATTTCCTTTGCCTTCTGAAGATTATCATATCGGACATAACATTTTATCCGTTCGAACATCGATCCTGCCCTCATTGCCATTCCGGCTCCTATGTTACTATTGCTCAGCACTGGAATATTGTTTTGTTCCAATATATCTTTCAGCATCTTGGCAGGTATCGAGTCTGCTTCTGTTAAAAAGCAAATGTCTTCCGGTAAAGGATCTCGAACTTTTTTTCTTCCACAAACAGGACAGCGTACATTTTCATCCGTTATAATTTGACAATTCGGACAATACATGATTATTCCTCCCTTTCTTCATCATGTGTATCCTCCTCTCCAAACAGATCATCCAGACTTTTGCCAAGTACCCGACAGATTGCCCGACAGATACGTATTGTCGGATTAAACTCGCCTTGCTCAATAGCATTCATGGTCTGCCGAGAGATACCAACCTCTTCGTTTGGGGTCATATCTTTCTCGGCCCTTACAACCTTAATTCTGATATTCCGTGCGATATGAGATGCCCCTTTCATGAAAGATGATATCATAAGCCAGGCAAAAAATCAAATATATACGATATATTTCACGTTGTACACGAACATGATCTCTCTGGACATCCCTGGAACCATATCATTTCGCGGTTCTTCGAACATCTGAACAAGCCCTACATCAGCAGCAAAAAGTGAATCCTTCTGTGCGCAAATGCCTTCGACATGGAAAAACCGCATGTCAAAGAACAAAACGGCAATTGACATATGTCATGCAACATGCTATAATGATTATAATATTCCATTTTAAGTGTATCATCATTTGGAGGTGCGGCATGCTTACAAAGGAAGAACTGCCGGATTGCCCGGTTGCAACCACAGTACAGTTGATCGGGAACAAATGGAAGCTGCTGATCCTGCGCAATTTGCTGGCCCGTCCATGGCGTTTGAACGAAATGCTGCGCTCCATTCCCGGCATCAGCCAGAAGGTGCTGACGGACAATCTGCGGGCATTGGAAAACGACGGCATCATCACCCGCACGGTCTATCCTGAGGTGCCGCCCCGGGTGGAGTATGCCGTCAGTGAATTGGGTGATACCATGCGGCCTATCATCAAGGCCATGGAAGAATGGGGCCTGAACTATCAAAAAATGGTGCGAGGAGCATAAAGCGCCAAGATCATAAGAGGACGCCGATTGTTTGCGGCGTCCTCTTTTCCTTGATAGACAGAATTGTTATCATTCCTCCACGATCAGGCAGCGGCCTTCCTTCCGGGGCTTCTCGGCGGGATAATCCCCCTTACAGTAACCAAGCAACACGAAGCAGCGGGCAATATAGGTTTCTGGGATGTTCCATTGCTTCAAGTACGCTTCGCCCTCGGAATTGGCGAAGGTCTCCTCGCCCCGGGCAATAATGCAGGAGGAAATGCCCAGGTTCGTGGCTTCCAGCACCATGTTTTCCGCGCAGCAGAAAGCGTCCGGAATACTGTACAGGAAGTTCTTTGGCCCAAACAACACGCATACCATAGGCGCGCCGTAGAAGCCGCTTTTGATGGTGGGATCGTCGATGATGCTGGGCTGCTCCTTGGATACATAGGAGCCTACCAGCCTGCTGCGATCCATGCAGGCCACGTTCAGCCGCCCGATCTTTTCCACGGTATCCTTATTATGAACAGCTACCATCAGGCAGCGCTGCCCGCCGCCTGCGTTGGGGGCGAACAGGCCTGCTTCGATGATCTTGTTCAGGTCGTTCTTTTCGATCTGCCGATCTTCATATTTACGGATAGAACGACGGTATTTCATCAGTTCCAGCAGTTCCATAGCCTTTTCCTCCTTACAGCCGTTCGATTGCCTGTACGGGGCAATTCTCCGCGCAGTTGCCGCATTGCAAGCAGTGGTTTGCGTCAATCTCGTAGGGACTTCCTTCTGTAATGACATCCTGCGGACACACGCCCTGGCAGGTGCCGCAGCCGATGCAGGCGTCCGTGATACGATAGCCCTTGGGCTTAATCTGCGCGTTGCCCACGGCGAAGTATTCCCGGGCGATGGGCCGGGTGGACAGGCAGAAGTATTCGATGGTGTAATCCCGGATGACGAACATGGTGTCAATGTTTTTCGTCTCGCCGGGATACACGTTTTCCAGGTAGGGCTGCTCCTGGTAGAGTATGTCCCGCCATTTTTTCTGCTCGTTTTCAGGCACTCCCACGGCCCTGCCGGACAGGCGGATGGTTTCTTTATATTTCGTATAGCCCAGGATCTGCACCCGTCCGTCCCGCTTGAGCTGGCTGGCAAAGTATTTTCCCCGGGCGGTCAGGAAATAAATGTCTGTTCCCTCAAAATGAATGGCGCTGATGTTGCGCACCTGCGGAGCGCCTTCCTCATCCACCGTAGCGAAGCTCAGTACACCTACATAGCCCTGTTTTTTCAGGCACGTCATCGCATCCATTTACAGTTCCT
>JAFUGB010000057.1 GCA_017469605.1 Clostridia bacterium | reverse complement strand
GACATGACCCAGCAGTCCCATCACAAAATGCTGATCGACACCTTTGTAAACGCCATCTTTCTCTATGATGACAAGCTGATGCTGGGCCTCAATTTCCACGAAGGAACGACCACGATCACCTTTGATGACCTTCAGGAAACTGTCGAAAACGAGGGTTTTGGTTCGGATTTGAATTCGGTTGGTGCACCATTAAAAGTCCTTGAAAATGCTTATGTTTCAAGGGCTTTTTCATTTTTTCATGTTGTTACCTTTTAATTAAAAATGGAGCAGAATGGTTTTCTACTAACAACGCTACTAACAACACAAAAGCCGCTCATTTCGGCTCTTTGTCGGTTCTTTGCCAAATGTTGGGGTAGGCAGGATTCGCAGTACGTAATAGGTTGTCCACCTCCAAAAGGGTATAAAGAAAGCGCCGCGTGATGCGACGCTGAATTAACTATTCATCTCGACAGCCTGGAATATGTCACTCTGCTGTTACAATTTTTTTGCATGATTGCTTGCCCGTTTCCCCTGGCAACTCTGCCTCCAGAAGAACAGCTTCCGTTTTTCTGCATCAGTTTACCGGTTCAGTTCCTGAAGCTGTTTGATTCCAAGCACGGTTGCCGGAATCCGTTCGTTTGGGGACAGGTTTGACAGAACAACGACTGCCGTATTTGTTTCCGGGCAGAATCCGAGATAACTGTTATAATGTCCGGTGCCGCCATTGTGCCAGATGAAGCCGTTTTCATTGTCAATAATCCAGGCCATCCCGATCTCATCGATATGGATCCCCATCATCAGCGAGCTTTCTGTTGATGCGTTGATCGCTTTCAGGCTTTTGTGGCATTTTGCAAAGGGCGAATTCCTGTCCATCTGCATCTGCGCATAGGCAAGCATGTCCGCTATGTCGGAAGTAAGCGCCCCCGCCGACAGATAGCCATCATTCGCTTCCCAGGCCCAACAGTTCCCCAAATCCCCACTTTGATCGGAAATCTTCGTGTCAGTCAGCCCCAGATCGTTCCGGACGTAATCATTGACCAATGCGGTATAATCTGTTTCATAAACTGATTCGAGTACAAGTCCCAGTACCGCATATCCGTAATTGGAGTATTCAAAGCCGTAGCTTTTCCGGCTCATATCCAGGCTTTTTGCCTTGTTCAGAATCATTTCCCGGCTGACGCCGCAGAAGCTGTTCCGTCCTCCGAAGAAGTTGCCGATCATCGGCGTTTCAAAGTAATACCCGCTGTATCCTGACGTGTGTGTCAACAGCGCGAGTATTGTGGGATAATGCTTTCCTTCCGGCAGCGGGAGATATACGTCGATAGTTTCGTTCAGATCCACTTTTTCTTCATTGATTGCTTTGTTGATCAGGGCGGCGGTAAAGGTTTTTGTCAGTGATCCGATTTCATAAGTATGAAGCTGTTCAGGCAGTTCCTGTCCGTTTTCTCCGTAAACCGTCCAGGACGCTTTTCCGTCCTTGATGATCCCGACAGTGATCACGGCATCTTTCTTGTCCTGCGCGGTATATTCAAGCGCTTCGCGGAATGTCAGTCCGGGCACTTTCGCCATCTGGGATTTGCCGTATATCTTCAGTCCAGTTATTACCAGAGCTGCACATAATACCACTGACAGCATAACGATGACGATCTGTTTTTTTCTTGATTTACGTTTCTGCTCCATCTTTGTTCCTTTCCCTATGCTCTTCACGCTAATTCCGAAACATCAGAAAACTGGAATTTGTCGGGGGAGGGAAACGACAGGGGCCTGTGCGGCCCCTAAGACCCCGCACCAGGAGATTTCATCTCCTGGACCTCGGCGGCGACAGCCTGTTGGACGCAATCAAACACTTGCCCCGACCAGGCAATTTGAACGCAAAGAACCGCTCCCGGGCAGGCCAGCAAAGCTGGCCAACCTGTGCGCTTCGCGCGGCATCGCCAACTGGCTTCTTTGTAGCTTTCTTCCCCGGGAAGAAATCGCGTATCCTCTCCCACAAATCCCGATTAGTCGGCCTGATGGCCAATACAAATATAACATGAAATCGGCCTTTTTTGAAGGTTGAATCCGTTATATATACCGCCAATTCGGCCTGACAACTACCTTCGTCACCTTTCCATTCCAGCTGATGGCATTCGTGCCAGGCTTCCTGCCCTGCGATCATGATGTGCCCTCCCTGGGCAGCAATGCGCGCCTGCCCATTTTAGAGCGGCGCCCCCTGGCGCGCAAAATGTATGCCTTCTGGCCCGGGCAAAGGGACTTCACCCTGCAAAGGGCCTTTTCCGATATGCTGCGGACACACATCCAATAAGCTGCGTTTATCAAAAACCGCCCGAAATCCAGATTGATTCGGGGCTTTTTCTTGTTTATAATAAGGATGTACCAAATGAAACGGAGGGGAACATCATGGCAAACCTGATCGTCTATTATTCCCGCAAGGGGAAGAATTACTGGAGCGGCTCTATCGTGGATTTGGTCAAGGGCAACACCGAGCGCGTGGCGGAGTTCATCCAGAAGGCCGTGGGCGGCGATCTGTTTGAAATTGAAACCGTAAAGGAATACAGCAAGGATTACATGACCTGCACCGAGGAAGCCAAGGCCGAGCTGCGGGAAGGCGCCCGTCCGGAGCTCAAGAAATACCCGGATTCCATCCACCAGTACGATACCATTTTCGTGGGCTATCCCAACTGGTGGGGTACCATGCCCATGTGCGTCTATACTTTCCTGGAGCATTACGATTTGACCGGGAAGAAGATCGTTCCCTTCTGCACCAACGAGGGCAGCGGCATGGGCGCAAGCGAAAGGGAGCTCCAAAAGATCTGCAAGGGCGCGAATGTGGTGTCCGGTCTGGCCATCCACGGCGCGGAAGCCGCTAAGAGCGAGACCAAGGCGGCAGCTTGGGCAAAGAAAAATGTCTGATATGGAACTTTGCCAGGCGACATACAAAGATATGTACCAGGCCATGATTGCCAAGGATATCCTGGCACTGGATAAAGTGCTGGATAATTCCTTCGTGCTGGTGCATATGACCGGGATGCGGCAGAGCAAGGCCGCTTTCCTGAAAGCGGTGGAAAACGGCACGCTGAATTATGCTTCCGTTGAGCACGACAGCATGGATGTAAATCTGCATGGCGACAAAGCCATGCTCATCGGCAAAAGCCAGGTGCACGCAGCCGTGTTCGGCGGAGGCTGGTACACCTGGCGGCTAGAACAGGATTTGACGCTCATCAAGAAAAACGGGCAATGGCTGATCACCCTGTCAGAAGCCAGCACCTATTGAGGGATTCCCATGAAAAACAAGCTGAAGCGCATCCTGGATATCGTCATGACCCTGGCACTACCCTGCCTGATGGCCTATGAGCTGATCGGAGAAGCCACCCACGAAATCCTGGGGCTATGCATGGTGGCGCTGTTCATCTTGCACCACGCGCTGAACTGGAACTGGCACAAGCGGCTGTTCCAGGGCCAGTGTACCGCCTTCCGCGCTGTACTGACGGTGCTGGACATCCTGATGATCCTTGTCTTCATCAACCAGGCAGTGACTGGCATTATGATGGCCAAGCATGTGTTCCCCGATCTGCCCCACGTGGGCGGGCGCTCCTTCGCCCGGGTGTTGCACCTGCTGGGGGCGTACTGGGGCTTTGCACTCTGCTGTTTTCACGCCGGGATGCACATGACGGGCTTACTGCGAAAATGGAAGAAGCAAACCGGTGCGGCGAAAATCATCCTCCCTGTGCTGGCGCTGGGTATTTCCGCCTATGGCGTGTACGCTTTTATCCACCGCGATTTGCCAACGTACATGACCTTGCAGGAACAATTCGTGTTCTTCGATTATGACGAACCGCTCGCGCTGTTTTTCCTGGATTACGCGGCCATCATGGCGCTGTTGATTTTACTTGGCTGCGGGCTGGGATACGCACTGCAAAATGTAAAAAGGAGGAACCGGGCATGAAGGTATTGCTGGTGAACGGCAGCCCCCATCCCAAGGGCTGCACCTATACGGCGCTGTCTGAGGCAGTGTCTGCACTGAATTGCGAAGGGATCGAAACGGATTTCTTCTGGATCGGCAACAAGCCCATGGCCGGCTGCATCGGCTGCTACCAGTGCGGCAAAAAGCATCAATGTGTGTTTGACGACAAGGTGAACGAGTTTACCAAACTGGCGGCGGAGTATGATGGCTTCATTTTCGGCTCCCCGGTCTATTATTCCGGGATGAACGGAAGCCTGATGAGCTTTATGGATCGGGCGTTCTTCTCCGCGTCCGGCCAGGAGCCGCACCCCTTCCGCTTCAAGCCCGCCGCGGCTGTGGTTTCCGCCCGTCGGGCCGGCACCACCTCCGCCCTGGATCAGATGAACAAATACTTTCTGCATCAGCAGATGCCCATCGTTTCCTCCCGATACTGGAATATGGTGCACGGCAACACCCCGGAGGAAGTGAAGCAGGACGCAGAAGGATCGCAAATCCTGCGGGTGCTGGGGCGGAACATGGCCTGGCTGCTGAAACTGAAGGAAGCCGGCGAAAAGGCGGGCGTTCCCTTACCCGCCCAGGAAGAAAAACGGATCGCCACGAATTTTATCCGATAACAGGAGGACAGGAAAATGAAAAAGCTGATTTCTTTGCTGCTAACTGCCATGCTGCTCTGCACCGCGCTGCCTGTGTTCGCGGAAGAAGCGCACGCTCACGTGCTGGTTGTGTACTTTTCCCACGCGGGTGAAAACTATAACGTAGGCGTGATCGAGGAGGGCAACACCGCCAAGATGGGCAAGATCATCGCGGAGCAGATGAACGCCGATATTTTTGAACTGGTGCCCGTAGTGCCCTATTCCAATGTGTATGACGAAGTGCTGGATCAGGCCACCGAGGAACAGCGCACCAACGCCCGCCCGGAATACGAAGGCGAAATCGAAAACTGGGATCAGTACGACACCGTGTTCATCGGCTTCCCCATCTGGTGGGGCGAGATTCCCAACATCGTGTACACCTTCATGGACAGCTATGACTTCACCGGAAAAACCGTGATCCCCTTCAACACCCACGAGGGCAGCGGCCAGGCCCACAGCCAGCGGGACATCTCAGATTATCTGCCCGCGGCGACAGTGCTGAAAGGCTTAGCAATCCGGGGCAGCAAAGCCCAGAATGACGCCGAGGAGACAGCAAAAAACGTGAGCAACTGGCTGAATGGCCTGAACCTGAACAAATAAGGAGGACTTGGATATGAAGAAGGAAGTTATGATCGTTACTGGCGCAGGACAGATCAGCATGGCCATTGCCCGCCGGATCGGATTCGGCAAGAAAATCATTCTGGGCGACAAGAAGGTCGAGAACGCTAACGCTATCGCCAAGATCATGAATGAAGCGGGCTTTGATGTGGTGCCCGTGGAGATGGATTTGAGCAGCCGGGAAAGTATCCTGAACATGATCACCGAGGCCCAGAAATACGGCGAAATCAAATACCTGGTGAACGGCGCGGGCGTGTCGCCCAGTCAGGCCCCCATTGAAGCCATCCTGAATGTCGATCTCTACGGCACCGCAGTGCTGTTGGAGGAAATGGGCAAGGTGATCGCAGAGGGCGGCTGCGGCGTGACCATCTCCAGCCAGTCCGGCTGGCGGATGCCCCAGCTGACGGCAGAGGAAGACCGCCTGCTGGCCACCACCCCTACGGAAGAACTGCTTTCCCTGGAAATCCTCAAGCCTGAGAACATCCGGGACACCCTGCACGCCTACCAGATGGCCAAGCGCTGCAACGAAAAGCGGGTCATGGCGGAGTGCGTCAAGTGGGGAGCGCGGGGAGCGCGCCTCAACGACATTGCGCCCGGCATCATCGTGACGCCGCTGGCCATCGATGAGTTCAACGGCCCCCGGGGCGACTTTTACAAGAATATGTTCGCCAAGTGCCCCGCTGGCCGCCCCGGCACGGCGGACGAGGTGGCGACCGTGGCAGAACTGCTCATGAGCGACAAAGGCGCGTTCATCACCGGTTCTACTTTCCTCATCGACGGCGGAGCCACCAGCAGTTACTACTACGGCCCTCTGCAGCCGGGCACTTAAAATCAAGCAAGGCTTTTTCGATGAGGGAAAGCCTTTTCGCGTATCATCAGGAAGGAGAAGAACCATGGAACAGAAAGAATTATCCGTATTTCCTATTGGTGAAAAGAATGAAGCATTCGCTCAATATTTCATCGGGCAGAGCTACCTGGCGGTTCTAACCACCCAGCAGGTGCCCACCTTCAATGTAACCTTTGAACCCGGCTGCCGCAACAACTGGCACATCCATCATGCCCAGGCGGGCGGCGGACAAATGCTGATCTGCGTGGCCGGCAAAGGCTGGTATCAGGAATGGGGCAAAGAAGCCCGCCCCCTGAAGCCCGGAGACGTGGTAAATATCCCTGAAGGCGTGAAGCATTGGCACGGCGCAGCCAAGGATAGCTGGTTTCAGCACCTGGCCATCGAGGTGCCGGGAGTGAACGGCAGCACTGAATGGTGCGTGCCGGTGAACGACGAAGAATACAATCGGCTATAAGGAGGAAGGCCATGGCTATTTCTGATTTTTCCAAGGAATATCACGCAAAAATGTTCCCCGGTTCTGTGAACAAATTTGCCGTCACCGATCCGGAATTCATCGAACGGTTTGACAACTTCGCCTTTGACGAGGTGCTCAACCAGCCCGGACTGGCACTGGACGACCACACCCGCTGGATCGCCATCCTGGCGACGCTGATCGGCTGTCAGGGCATTGACGCATTCCGGGCCATGGTTCCCGCCGCGATGAACTTTGACGTAACGCCAGTGGAGTTCAAAGAGATCGTATATCAGGCGGTGGCATACCTGGGCATCGGCCGGGTATTCCCCTTCCTGAATGCGGTCAATGAAGCACTGGAAGCCCAGGGTGTTACCCTGCCGCTGGAAGGCCAAAGCACCAACATCACCGAAAACCGGCTGGAAACGGGCGTTCAAAAGCAGGTGGATATTTTCGGTGAAGGGATGCGCACCTTCTGGCAGTCCGGCCCGGCGGAAAGCCGCCATATCAACCTGTGGCTGGCCGACAACTGCTTTGGCGATTACTACACCCGCACCGGGCTGGACGACAGGCAGCGGGAGATGATCACCTTCTGCTTCCTGTCGGCCCAGGGCGGCTGCGAACCCCAGCTGACCAGCCATGCCGCAGCCAACATGCGCATCGGCAACGACAAGCAGTTCCTGATCAAAATCATATCCGCCGGGATTCCCTTCATTGGCTATCCCCGGAGCCTCAACGCGCTTCGGTGCGTGAACGAAGCGGCAAAACAAGCTGAATGAAAAAAACGATCCGATCACCGCACCGGGCGGTCTTTCCCCGCCGGTGCGGGTATATGTGATCATGAATTTGGCCGGGGCCGGCAGCTACCTGCTGCTGGAAAAGGCCATCATCCGCTCCAATGACTGCGAAGCGCTCAAAACCGCCGTCAGCGAAAGCAAAAAGGAGCAATGGACGATCTGCGTTGAGATGCTGGCGCTGGCGCTTTCCTTCATTCCCGGGGCGCATTATGCCTCCTGCCCGCTGTTGGTGGTGGCCATGGCCCCGTGGATCATTCCCGATTTAAGGATGAAAAAGGTATTGGAAGAAGCGAAGAAAACGCAGGGCGAATAAAACACAGGAGGCAAATCATGATGGAATACAGGCGCTTAGGGAATACCGGCCTGAAGGCCAGCGTCATCGGCATGGGCTGCGAGGGCATGAGCGAAGAAAACTATCAAATGTGCGGAAAAATGTTTGACGCCGCGGAGGGATTGGGCATCAATTATTTTGATCTCTACGCTTCCGATCCCCAATTGCGCCGGGCCATCGGCAAAGCGCTGCGGGGGCGGCGGGAGAAGTTCATCATCCAGTCCCATATCTGCTCGATATGGAAGAACGGCCAATACCTGCGCACCCGGAAGCTGGACGAGGTGAAGGCCGGGTTTGAGGAAATGATGGCCCTTCTGGATGTGGACTGCATCGACGTGGGCATGATCCATTACTGCGACGCCATGGCCGACTGGGAAAATATCGTGAACAACGGCATTCTGGATTACGCGAGAGCGCTCAAGCGACAAGGCCGGATCAGGCACATCGGCCTGTCCAGCCACAATCCGCTGGTAGCGGAGCGGGCGATCGTCGAAGGCGGCATTGAGGTGCTGATGTTTTCCGTGAACCCCTGCTATGATCTCCAGCCCGCGGGTGAGGACGTGGAGGAGCTTTGGAACAACAGCAATTATGAAAATCAGCTGACCAACATGGACCCGGACCGGCAGCGGCTGTACGAAATCTGCCAGCGCAGGGGCGTTGGGATCACGGTGATGAAGGCCTTTGGCGGCGGCGATCTGCTGGGCAGCAACCAAATCGCCGGCGTCAAGCTGACGGTGAACCAGTGCATTGCCTATGCCCTGTCCCGTCCGGCGGTATCGGTGGTGCTGGCGGGGGCCCACAGCGTGGAGCAGCTCAAAGAAAGCGTCGCCTATTGCGAAGCCGGCGCGGAGGAAAGGGATTACGCCGCCGCCCTGGCCGCCTTTCCCCGAGTCAGCTGGGTGGGCAAGTGCATGTATTGCAGCCATTGCGAGCCCTGCCCCCAGTTTATCGACATCGCCTCCGTCACCAAATTCCTGCATCTGGCGCAGGCCCAGGGCGGCATCCCGGAAACCGTCCGGGAGCATTACAAGGCGCTTTCGCGTCATGCCGGGGACTGCGTCCAATGCGGCGCCTGCGAGGGCCGCTGCCCCTTCAGCGTGCCAATCCGGGACAACATGAAGCAGGCCAAGGAAGTATTTGGATATTGACAAATAACGGCAGATCAGGAAAGGCGCATTCCTTACCGTCCTTCCCTTGTGCCGCTTGGCTTTGATGGCACAAGGGATGGCGTCCGTTTCACGCCGCCGTGCCATCTTTCATCCAAACCATAAAATGATAGATTCTTGCGGCTTTCTGCTCTGTTATGTTAGCCATACCACTTCAATTTTAAATGTGCAATGTTTTTTCTGGCTTCGGTTTGGATCATTTTGTTGCCAATTCCACACGAGAAAGCGTTTGCGCCTGGAATTTGCGATATTCCGCCTGCGCTTTATCCAGCGCCTGCTGATGGCTCACGCTCCCGGCATCCTGCAAACGCGGACGTCCGCCAGTGGTCAGCACGGCGTCCAGCTGTGCGATATAATCCCGCATGTATATGGGGCGATGCTCGATAGCCGCGATTTCGGCCAGGTCGAAGTAACCGGAGACCAGGTTGTTCAGCACCCGCAGATCCTGCTCGTCCAGATAATTGTTGGCGACGGCCACATCCCGCAGCACGGGCAGATCGCCGGAAAACGTGCGCAGGCCCATGAAGGGCTGCTCCGCGTCAGCGCGCTGATAAATCACCTCCGCTGCCGTGTGACCGTGGGCGGCAAAATGCAGCTTGTTGTGCACGATCTGGAAGAAGCGGACGGAATCCTCGCTGTGGGGATCATAATCCACGCTGGTGGCGTACAGGTCCAACACCTGGCGGTACAGCATCTTTTCTGACGAGCGAATATCCCGGATGCGGTCCAGCAGCTCTTTCCAGTAGCTGCCCCCACCATTACCCTTCAGCCGCTCGTCATCCAGCGTAAAGCCCTTCTGCATGTATTCCTTCAGACGGGCCGTGGCCCATTGGCGGAAACGGGTGGCTGTGATGGATTTCACGCGATAGCCCACGGAGATGATCGCATCCAGGTTATAGTAATCCACCTGATAGGTTTTCCCGTCCGCCGCAGTTGTTGTATAATTTGCAACAACTGAATTCTTGGCCAATTCTCCCTCTGCAAATATATTTTTCAGGTGGCGGGAGATGGTCGATTTATCGCGGCCAAAAAGCAGCGCAAGCTGATCCAGGGAGAGCCATACGGTATCCCCCTCAAACCGCACATCCACGCGGGTCAGGCCGTCGTCGGACTGGTAGACGATAATCTCACCTAATGCTTTTTCGCTCATTTTTATTCACCATTCACTTGTCGAGACTAATAGAAACGATATTTAGAAGGGAGGGTGATGAATCACTATGTTTTATCTATTAAATGACTTATTGCTTGGCACGTTTAACATGACAACAGGAAACGCTGCGTGCTCGTCATTTCTTTTTCTTTGATATCTTTTCTCACATTAGGTTTCTCCCAGTAATTCTTTTTCAAACTGTGCTTTTGTATCAGCCCATTCAGAATCCGCTAATTGCACTTTAGCCCTTGCCTCTTTTAATGCTGAAAAAACCTTATCTGCAAGCATTATTTGAACCTCAAGCGGTGGCAAAACAATTGGTAGCTTCTTCAAGAAAGCATCTGATACACGTTGTTGCCCAGCAGACCCGCTAAACATCCCTTGTGCGGATTCCAAAATAGAACTGTCAGTAAGCAAGACCCACAAAAAAGGAATATGAATTTTATCGTTCTTTTTCCTTAGCACATGAAACTCTGTTGATCCAAATCCGAAATCGGTTGGCATCTCATCTGAACAAAAGGCTTTTCCATTTTGCATGCATGGTGTAATTTTTGCCCATAGCAGATCACCTTTTTTAAAAGCGGTAAACCCGTTTTTAACTTCAAAATATCTTTTTTCTTCATAATGGACGACATTATTTCTTTCTTCAACCGATGCCATGGGCACAAAGCTTACCATAGTATTATCATCTAGTCGATTGTTTGGGGTTGGTGGATTTACTTCTACATAATCTTCCAAGCAACCTGCATATAAAGCATTTATGCGCATTATATAAAGCATCTTGTTCATAAATGAACTATGGGTATTACAAACGATCCCAAATTCAAGAAGGTTCTTTAATCTGATATATGAATACAAAGCAGGTTTATAATCTGGGAAAGCTAAACCAAGTTGCTTCAACACATCTTTTCTTGAATCTATTACTATATTTTCTGCTCTTTTATACTCGTTTCTCTTTCTTTCATTGGCTCGTGATATAACGCATGAAAGCTTGTTTTCATCGTCTCCAATAGGTATCAAAATATCAGCGATATCTTGTGTTGTAATCTTTTGCTGCACTTGCCCACTTGTACTTCGTTCAAGGAGTTTATGACCGATCGTAGATAACAGATAATCATGGATGAATTGAGCAGAAACTTTTTTTATATTCTTAACAGCTATAATGTTTGCGGAAATATTCTGTACGGGAAATGTGTCATCAACTACGGCACACTGTCCCAATGACCCTCTTTGCGAAATAACAATGTCTCCTTTGGAAACCTGCGTTCTCGAAAGAGAATTGCCAAGTTCCTCTGAAATATAAATTATATCCGAATAATCCATATATCCATCTTTGGATATATTGGCAATTCTAATTAACGGAATACCGCTTTCTTGATAATCGCTGGTTTTGATAGCGCTTCCGAATGGGCCGCATATCACATCAGAAATATCACCAATACGCTTAAGATTATTGCCAAACTTCGTACGAAGTGCTGAAATGAGATGCGCGTACTGTGGCAGATTATAATTGATGTCCAATCGTTTTTCTATATCCCCCCGCTTGATAGCAAAGACACAGAGGTCATTTGCGTCGGGGGTCATACGAAAAAAGGTGTCGGATCTTTCTGGAAGGCTTCATATTGTGCTATGATTTCATCCAACTGAGATTCTGTTTTACGGCCTGTGGCGTCGTAGCCGATCAGCTCCGGCGCGGCCATGAAAATGGCTTCATTCTCATCGGGCGTTTCTGTAGTGTTCCGCTTCCGCACGAAGATAATGGATGCTTTGACGCCGGCACCAAAGTGAGCAAAGGCGTGCTGCGGCAAGCTGATCACCGCCAGGAGCTGGAATTTTTCCAGGATGAAATCCCTGACGTACTGGGAAGAACTGTTGGTCAGCACACCGTCCGGCAACACAATGGCAGCCTTTCCAGATTCAGGCTTCAAGAATTCCCAAACTCGTTCGATAAACAGAACTTCTGAACTTTGCCGGGGACGGTCCTTTTCTTTTCCTTTTGCGTCTTTTACTTTCCCCAGCTCATAAGAGGACAAATAAGGCTTTTCTGCTTTATTGATGGTGGAACCAAAAGGCGGATTGGTCAGGATCAAATCAAATTTGTTTTTGGCGAAGCCGCGATTATGATCGTGCATTTTATCGATGCTGTCCAGTGCATCGAAGCTGATGACATTTGTATGCCCGTCATCATGCACAATCATATTCATTTTCGCTACGCGGGCAATCTCATCGTTTATTTCAATACCATAGAGGTGCTTTGCGGCAAAGTCGTGCCAATAATTGAAATATTCCACGGGCTGGGTTTCTCTGTCATAGAATTCCTTGGCCTGCGTTCTCATATAATCCAAGGCGTGCAACAAGAAACCGCCGGAGCCGCAGGCGGGGTCAAGCACATCCCAATCGTGCTCGGGCTTCATCATTTTTACGGCGAATTCGATAATTGGACGGGGCGTAAAGTATTGACCGAAATCTCCCTTGAAAAAGCCGTCCATGAATTGCTCAAAGGCAACGCCTTTTACGTCCAGATCGGTTTTGTTCAGGTTGATGGCTTCCAAGTGGGAAACCACAGTGCGAAGCACCCGGTCATCCACCTTGATGGATTCCGTAAACACCTCCGGGTCTTTTTCTTTCTGTTCGTTATACAGCGCGTTGATGCGTTCTGCCAGCTTTGAAGAGGGCTCGTGGGTTTTGATCTGGAACTGATATGGTTCACCGTTTTTCCGGGGCTTTTGCTCGTCGCTGATTTTGACAAAGATCAATTTGCATAGTTCACCAAATGCGGTAGGCGGAGATAAACGTCCGCCACCCCATAAGGTGTTATGGCATTTTTTGATGGCAGCGATCAAATCTTCGCGCGCTACGGGCTGAATATCAGGCGCATTCTTTTTCTCCCCTTTATCGTCCCGATAAAAGCCGCCCTTATAAAAACGATATTCCTGAGGCTGCCCATAGGATTTGGGCAGATCGGCAATGATGTTTTCTTCACGCTCATAAATCCCTGTCTCCGAATTGGAGAAATCAAGTACGCGCCTGGTCGCACCAGCAATGACGACAACGTAACTGGCACGGAGTTTAATCCAGTTAGCGTTACCAACACCTTGTTCAATTGCCTGCAAAAACTCGGCATCCGTCACGCCATCCTTTTTGCACTCTACGACGGCATAAGGTTTTTTGCATTCATCATCGGAGAAAATCACAATATCTGCTCTGTCCGTGGGCACACGATCCGGAATGGTCACTTCAATCTTGATTCGGTTGGCCGGATAATCATACGCATAAATTAGCTCTGCCCAGAATTCGGCCCGGACCTTTTCTTCTGGATCGCTGAGTTTTTCCTTGTGATTGTCAGATGTGACATATGTAATCCATTCTTTTCCTTCATTGCCCGTAATATATGCATAGCCATCGGCAATAGCCCTGTCCAAGTGTGACATATGTGTATCTCCTTCTTGTGCTTTAGTTTCTTTAACTGTTTTCTACAGCAAGTCTTCTCCTAAGGTCAGATAGTTTCTCTCCGTTATACATGAACCAAAGCGGCCCCTGTGTGTGATATGTAAATCCTTTTAGCTTTTGCGCAAGTGCAGAAAGCGATGTGGTTTCGCCGTTGTATTCGATATGACGATCGTCGATCACCGTGGGGCGGACGGACTCATCATCCACAAAAACGATTTCAGTTCCAAAGGGAATACCGCATTCGCTGAACCGGAAGGGGCCGCGGCGGGCTTCTTCCCGGACTTCTTCAGCAATTTGCTCGTCGATGATCTCATGCCCTCCCGGACGAACACGCTTCAGGCGATCCAGCGTGCCGCTGATTTTGGCGATGCTTTCCAGCAAGCTATATGCATCCTCTGCTGACATCGAACTCTTTTACGCGCTCACGCCCGTCAAAAGTTTCAATGGAACGCAGGTCAGGATTCAGCCGATCAATCAGTTTGTGCAGCTCTTTATCAGTCAGGGCGCTTTCGACTTCATACACGGCGTATGCACGAAAAGCAAAGGGAATCGTTTCGCTGCGGTTTAGCTGCTGCAATCGCCGTTCCAAATCCTTCGCATATCCGATTTGATGTAATCCGGGAAAGAGGGATTGGTCAGAATATAGATAACGCCTTTTGACATCAGAAGCACCTCCGTTACGAATGCAGAAATTACTCACTTCTCCTCTTGTACGATCTCCATAATATCATCCATGGTACATCCAAGCGTGCTACAGATTTTGACCAACGTTTCCACACGCACATCCTCATTTTTGCCCAGCTTGGCCATGGCGTTGGTGCTGATCTTGGCGGCTTTGATAAGCTGCGTTTTGCTCATGCCTTTGTCGATGAGAAGTTTCCATAATTTATTGTAGGATACAGCCATTGTGTTGCTCCTCCATATTTGAAATACCGTATGATTGCGACAAAAACAGTATAACATATTTCCTTGTTAGGCTGCAATGAAAAATTGCAGTTCTCAATCGGATGGTTTCGCTTTGGTCAATTCTCAAAGTAAATGCAACAGTAGTATTTACAGTTGCAGTTATCCTGAGAAGAAAAAAGCAGCGGCGTTTAGTCTGAGAAAAACCGCAAGCTATATCGCACAGCGAACATCGCGCTGTATCCCGTTTACAAAAAACTGAATTTGCATTATAATAATGAATGCATCTGATTGTGCAAAGGAGCGGGTTCCGAATGAAATGCCAATTCTGCAACTGTCCTGACAGCCGGGTGGTGGACTCCCGGCCCACCGAGGAGGGCGCCAGCATCCGCCGCCGCCGCGAGTGCACCAACTGCGGACGCCGGTTCACCACCTATGAAAAGGTGGAAATGCCCCAGCTGCTGGTGATCAAAAAGGATAACACCCGGGAGCTGTTTGACGCCCAGAAGATCCGCAACGGCATCATTCAGGCATGCCATAAGCGGCCCGTCACCGCGGCGGATATCGAGCGCATTGTGGGCGCGGTGGAGCAGATGGCATACAACAGCCTACAGGAGGAAATCACCACCAAGCAGATCGGTGAAATGGTAATGCAGTCCCTGCGCCAGCTGGACGAGGTGGCCTATGTGCGCTTCGCCTCGGTATACCGCCAGTTCACCGATATTCCCACCTTCATGCGCGAGCTCAGCCATATGCTGGACGAGGCCGGACACGGCGCAAAAGGAGAATGAACCCATGAGCGAACAATTTATTTTAAGCTGCGGATCCACGGTGGATCTGCCCTACAGCTACTGCGAAAGCCGCCATATCCCGGTGATCTTTTACACCTATGTGGTGGACGGCAAGGAATACGTGGATGACATGCTGCGCGATCCGGCAGCGCTGCCCCGTTTTTACGGCATGCTGGCCGAGGGCAAGCTGCCCCATACCTCCCAGGTGAACACCGAAAGCTATATCGACTTTTTTGACGGCCTGCTGCAAAAGGGCGACGTGCTGCAGATCGCCTTTGGCTCGGGGCTCTCGGGCAGCGCGCTGAACGCCAAGGCCGCCATGGAGGCCGTGGCCCCCAAATATCCGCACCGCACCATCCGGGTGGTGGACAGCCTGGCGGGTTCCAGCGGCCATGGCTTGCTGGTGGATTATATTGCCGATATGCGCGACGCCGGCTGCTCCCTGGAGGAAGCCTATCAATGGGCCGAAAGCAACAAGCTGAAAATCAATCATCAGTTTTTCAGCACCGATCTTACCCACCTGCGCCGCAACGGCCGCGTCAGCGGGCCTGCCGCCATGCTGGGCACGCTGCTTGGCATCTGCCCCATCATGCACCTGAACGTGGAGGGCAAAATCATCGCCTACGATAAGGTGCGCGGCAAGGGAAGCGCCGTGAAGGAGACCGCCCGGGTCATGCTGGAACGCGCCCAGGACGGCAAGGATTATACCGGCAAGTGCTTCATCAGCCACAGCAACGCCCTGGAAACGGCCGAGCGGCTGCGCGACCTGATCAAAGCGCAGTGCCCCAAGGTACAGGAAATCATGATCAACGATATTGGCACGATCATCGCCTCCCACACCGGCCCGGGCACAGTGGCGCTGTTCTTCTACGGCAAGGACCGCACCGATTTTGTGGGTGAAAAATAATTTACGCACAACAAAACGCGCCTCCGCATAGGATAAAGCGATACAACCTATGGGAGGTGCCTTTTTATGTCTGAGATTACATCCGCCGCCCGGCAGCCCGCCTGCGCCTATACCTATACCGTCAAGCGCGGCGACAGCTTTTACCTGATCGCCCGCCGTTTGGGCGTGCCCCTCCGTGACCTGATGAACGCCAACGCCGATATTCATCCTTCCCGGCTCATGGTGGGCGACGTGCTGTGTATCCCTTCCTGCGCCGAAGGCTCGCCACAGGCGCCCGAAACGCCCACCCCTGAAACGCCTTCCACCTGCCCGGCCAACCGCCAGCATGTGGTGCAGGCCAATGAGACCGCTGCCGATATCCAGATCCAGCATAACAAGAGCCTGCATACCCTGGAAGCCGCCAACCCCACCCTGGATTTTGAAAATCTCCAGGCCGGCGACACCGTATGCGTGCCCAATGTGAACCTGCCCTGCGCCCTGCCCGGCAGCGTTGTCATGGCCGCCGGGGATACGCTGGAATCCCTGGCCAGCCGCTACCGCCTGTCGGTTGGCCAGCTGCTCCGGGCCAATCCCTGCCTGGCCCCGGACGATTTTGTCCAGGGCACCACGGTAAAGCTGCCCCAGTAACGCCGCCGAATGAACCCTAACGGGAATTTCACGTTCCGCGAATATCCGCAAAAAGGCTGTCAATACGAAAACCTGATGAAAACAATCCATCTGAAAACACAAAATTGACAGGGAAGAGATGCGAACGCGGGCGTTCTCTTTCGGAGCCCGAAAGAGAACCAGAAAGGGCTGCGTTTATCGCCGTAAAAGCAACTGCGGCAAAGAGAAGCAAGGACGCCTGCCACCGCTTCCGGGCAGCACGGCAAAGCCGTGCATGCTGTGCGCAAAGCGCACAGCGAAAACCCGCTGGACAGACCGAAAAATAAGTAAACTTATTTT
>JAFUGB010000056.1 GCA_017469605.1 Clostridia bacterium | reverse complement strand
GGACAGACCGAAAAATAAGTAAACTTATTTTTCGGCTGGCCAACGGGTTTTCTTCTGCCCGGAAGCTCTTGTTGCAGCATCCAAGTTACAGGCGCAAATTGTTAGTTATTTCTTTTAAGCCGGTTCGCCCGGCGGGATGCAAGGGATGAATCCCTTGCCGCAGGAACGATAAGGGCCGCGGAGGCCCTTATCGTTCCCCCACCCATTTCTGTTTGTATAGTTTTAATTTGGGATCAGTATTAATGTCCAAGGGCCGGCTTGGCGGCAAAGGCGCCGCAGGCTCTATTGTCCTTCCGGAGAATTCAAGCGAAAGGCGGAAAACATCTGCTTTCCGCCTTTCGCTTCATCGCCCGCTGAGCGCAACAGGGAGAAGGGCCCACCGTACGCTTCTGGTTATTCCGCCAGCTTCCGTTCCACATCGGCCAGCGCAGGCACGCTGGTAATGCCGCCGTGGGCCTGGGTGGACAGGCTGGCCGCCGTGCAGGCGAAGGCCACGATGCGCCGCAGCTCCTCCGCGTCCAGTTGGGAGGGAGCTTTCCCGGTTTTCAGCAGGCAGCTCATGGCGCTGCCGCCAAAGATATCCCCAGCGCCGGTGGTATCCACCACGCGGATGCCGGCAGGGCTGTTTACCGTTACGCTGCCCTTTGCGTTGGCCGCGAAGCAGCCCTTGGGGCCCAGGGTGGCGTATACCAGGGAAACGCCGTATTCCTCCAGAAGCTTTCGCGCGCCTTCCTCGGGGGAAAGCCCCCACAGGAAGTCGATCTCTTCGTCGCTGATCTTCACGATATCGGCCTGGCACAGGCTCCATTCCATGGCGGCCCTGGCATCCTCCGCGTTGCGCCAAAGGGGCTTGCGCAGGTTGGGATCCAGGCTCACCAGCATGCCGTGGTCCCGGGCCAGTTCAATGCCCCGGCGGGTGGCCTCGGCGGCGGGCTCATCGGTGAGGGATAGGGTGCCGAAATGGAACACCCGGCTGCCTTCGAACAGCCCCTCCTCCACCTCCTCGGGCGCCAGGCAGGTATCGGCGCCGGGCTTGCGGGCAAAGCTGAAGTCCCGGTTGCCGCCGGCGTCCAGGGAAACAAAGGCCAGGGTGGTAAACTGGTCGGGATCCATGACGATGCCCCTGGTCTCGATGCCCGCCGTTTTCAGCGTGCGGATCAGCAAACGGCCAAACATATCGTCGCCCACTTTGCCGATCATGGCGGCCGAGCAGCCGTATTTGTTCACCGCCGCCAGAAAATTGCCCGGCGCGCCGCCGGGATTGGCGGCCAGGGTGGGATATCCGGCTTCATTCACCGATTGGGGCGCGAAGTCGATCAGCAGTTCTCCCAGAGCAATGACATCATACATGTTTTTTCTCTCCTTTACGCTTTGGTGGTGCCGCCGAAGATGTATTTCACCGGCAGGCAGATCAGGGAAGGCACGTTGGACAGGTGCTTGGATAACACAGTGCTTACGCAGGCTTCGGCAATTTCCTGCACGGGCTGCGCAATGGTGGAAACCACCGGATTCAGATCGCCAAACATGCGAATGCCGTCAAAGCCGATCAGCTGCACATCCTCCGGCACATTGATGCCCATTTGCCGCAGCATGGTGATTACCTGCCAGGCCAGCGTATCTGTTCCGACAAAAATACCGTCAAAATCCAGCTTTCCGCCGTGGATATGCCCGGTGAGGAAATCCTGGAACCGGGACAGGGGCGTGCCGTCGTCCAGCGCGATCACCTCAAAGGGGATCCCCAGCTCCACGCATGCGCTCACAAAGCCTTCCTTGCGCTTGCTGGGCTCGTTGGTCAAAACCGAACCGATGCGCATAAAAGCCAGGTGCCTGCATCCCAACTCATACAGCTTGTTGGCCGCCAGCCATCCGCCGCCAAAATTGTCCGCCGCCACGCAGGGCACCGATACCGAAAAAAAGCGGTCAATGGTCACAAAGGGAACGTCCTCCGGAATGGTCAGATCGGGATTATAGGTCAGGGCAATGATGCCGTCCACCCGGTTCTGCCGCGCCATCTGAATAAATTCCACCTCACGGTTCCTGTCGTATTCCGTAAAGCATAAAAGCATGCGGTAATTGCGCTTTTCCAGCGCGATATTGATATGATGCACCAGCAGGGCAAAATAGGGATTGATGGTATTGGGGATGATCAGCGCAATAATATTGGTCCGGTCAGTCCGCAGGGCCCGGCCGCTGCTGTTATACTGATATCCCAGCCGCTCAATGGCCTTTTCAACCTTTTCCTTATATGCTTCCCCCACGGAAAGGCCGTTCACAACCTTGGATACCGTTCCCAGCGCAACCCCCGCCTCGCGCGCCACGTCGGCCATGGTGGGAGCGTTTTTCCCGGTTTGCAAAGCTGTTCACCTCGTCTCGTTTGATTTCATGAAATTATAATATCATTTTCATGAAAAAAGGTCAAGCCGCAGTTCATGCCCGGCTTCCGCGGCCGGCCTTTGTCCCGCCGGCGCCCGACGCCGCGGGTTCTTTGATTTTTTTCCCAATATCGTATTGACATTGGCGTATAACTGTGTTATGCTTTTACATGAATTCATGAAACGTTTCATGAAAACTGAACGTTATATCATTCAAAAGGAGAGATGCTTATGAAAACAGCAGCCGCTCCCAAGCCTGTGCATCGCAAAAGCCTGGGCAAGCGCATCCTGGACAACTGGCAGCCATACGCGCTGCTGCTGATCCCGGTGGTGGTTACGATCGTATACAAATACGGCCCCATGTACGGCATCCAGATTGCCTTCCGCAATTACAACCCCGGCCTGGGCATCACAGGAAGTCCCTGGGCGGGCTGGAAGTGGTTTGAGCGGTTCTTCCGGGCGCCGAACTTTGACCGGATGCTGTGGAACACGGTCAAGCTGAGCCTGTTCAGCCTGCTGTGGGGCTTCCCGGTCCCCATCCTTTTGTCCCTGGCGCTGAACCAGCTGCGCTTCAGGCGGCTCAAGCGCACGGTGCAAACCGTCATCTACGCGCCGCACTTCATCTCCACCATGGTGATCTGCGGTATGCTGCGCATCTTCCTGAGCCCTTCGGGCGGCCTCATCAACCTGATCGCCGGCACCAAGATCGACTTCCTTACCGAAGCCAGCGCCTTCCGCACCATTTATGTGGCCAGCGGCATCTGGCAGGAGGCGGGCTGGGGCACCATCATCTACCTGGCCACCCATTCCAGCGAGGACCCCGCGCTCTATGAAGCCGCCAAGGTGGACGGCGCCAGCGTCTTCCAGCGCATCCTGCACATCGATATTCCCTGCCTGCTGCCCATGATCATTTTGCAGCTGATCATGAGCGCCTCCGGCCTCATGAGCGTCGGCTTTGAAAAGGCGTACCTCCTCCAGACTGATTTGAACCGCGCCACCAGCGATATTATTTCCATTTACGTGTATGAGCAGGGCATTGTCAGCGCCCGGTATGAGCTGGGTACCGCGGTGGGCCTGTTCAACACCGCCATCAATATCGTACTGCTGGTGATCGTCAACCGTATTGCCAAGAAATTTGGCGATGTCAATTTCGTGTAAGAGGGGAGGAAAAGAAAATGTCAGTCCTTTCCAAGAGAAAGCAGGGCGAACTGGGCGGCCTGAGCGACCGTACCAGCGACATCATCCTGATCGCTGTTTCCCTGATCATCCTGGTCATCGTGGCCTATCCGCTGTACTATGTGCTGATCGCTTCCTTTTCAGATCCTTATGATGTGTACGCCGGAAAAACCTTCCTGCTGCCCAGCCAGTTTACGCTGGACGGCTACAAATCGGTATTTGCCGAGCCCAACATCGTGCGGGGCTACGGCAACAGCATCCTGTACAACGTGGTTGGCACCATTTTCTCGGTGGCCTTGATCTACGTGGTGGCTTATCCGCTGTCGATCCCCGATCTTCACGGCAAAAAGCTCATCAGTATTTTCTTCATTATTACCATGTACTTTGGCGGCGGCCTGATCCCCACCTACCTGATCGTGCAGAAGACCGGCATCATGCAGACGATCTGGGCCATGTTCCTGCCGGGTGGCGTGGCGGTGAGCAACGCCATCATTGCCCGCAACTACTTTGAAACCAGCATCCCCGGATCGCTGAAGGAAGCGGCCAGCATCGACGGCGCCAGCCATTTCCGCATCTTCTTCTCCATGATCATCCCGCTGTCCCTGCCCATCCTTTCGGTCATGGTGATCTTCTCCATGGTGGCCTACTGGAACGACTGGTTCACCGCGTTGATCTACATGACCAACGAGCAGGCGCCCCTTCCCCTGGTGCTGCGCAACATCCTGATCAAATCCTCGGCCTCGGCATCCCAGACCAGCATGATCTCCGGCGGCTATGCGGAGCTCAACAAAATGACCGAAATGATCAAGTTTGCTTCCATCATTGTGGCGGCCGCCCCCATGCTGATCGCCTATCCCTTCGTGCAGAAGTACTTTGAAAAGGGCCTGATGGCAGGCGCGGTCAAGGGTTAATCTGTTTCCATGCGCTGTAACGCGCTGCAATAATGAACAACATAAAAGGAGGATCCCCATGAAGAAGCTCGTATCTATTGTCCTGGCTGTGATGATGCTGCTGTCTCTGGTGCCCGCGGCTTTGGCGGAAGGCCAGACCGAATTCAACGTTCTCAGCGGCATCTCTGCCCTCTCCGGCGGATATGAAAACAACACCGTACTCAACGCCATGCAGGAACAGGTTGGCATCAAGATCAGCTGGGATACCTGGTCTGACAGCCTGGGCGAGGTGGTAGGCACCCGCATCAGCGGCAACGCCGCCAGCAAAACCCCCATTGACGCGTTCCAGGCCGTTGGCTTCAGCAACTTTGACCTGATGCGCTACGGCTCGGCCGGCACCTTCATCGACCTGACCCCCTACATCACGCCCGAAGTCATGCCCAACCTGAGCGCCATCCTGGAAGCGCACCCCGAGATCAGGGCCGCCATCACCATGAGCGACGGCAAAATCTATGGCCTGCCTGCCGGTGAGCAGATGGGTACCGCCGGCATTGGCCGGGAAAAGGACTACTCCATCTTCTCGGTTCCCCAGTTTTCCATGATCAACAAGGCGTGGCTGGATGACCTGGGCCTGGAAGTGCCCACGACCCTGGATGAGCTGCATACCGTGCTGACTGCTTTCAAGGACAACGATATGTCCGCCAAGTATTACGGCAACGCCGCCGGCACCACCATCCCCATGAGCACCGGCTTTGATCAGTGGTGCTGGGGCCAGAACATCTTCTATGCCGGCTTCGGCTTCACCAACTGGCCCAACGATGTGTGCATGGACCTGACGGTGGACAAGACCGGCAAGGTGAACTTCGTTTCCGATGATGATAACTATCGCGCCGCGGTAACCTATTTCCACGATTGGTATGCCGAGGGCCTGATGGATCTGGAAATGTTCTCCCAGGATACCAACCAGCTGATCGCCAAGTGCACCGGCGGCCGCGTGGGCGTTTCCACCTGGTGGGAAATCAATGAGATCATGGGCGAACATGCCGCTGACTATGTGTACCTGCCCGTGCTTACCGGCCCGGACGGCGACAGCAATGTGACCCTGCGCACCGGCGGCGCGATCAATGGCGGCCAGCTGTCGATTACCGCGCAGTGCAAAGATCCTGCCAGGTTGCTTGCTTTCTATGATCTGTGGTATAATGGCGAAACCGTGATGCAGCTTCAGTACGGCCCCATCGGCGTGTACTTCACCGAGCAGGACGAAAAGGGCATGTGGAAGTCCATCACCGATGAGCAGGCCCGCGCCCAGTTTGGCAAGTCTTCCGGGGAATTGAAGAGCCAGATGGAGGTTGCCGGTCCCAAGCTGATCCTCTCCGAATATTACAACGAATACTTCTACATGGAAGACCGCGCCATGGAGCGCCTGGCCGATACCTATGATTACTGGATGCAGTTTGTGAAGGACGATTCCTTCTATCCCCAGGACTGCGTGTTCACAGAGGCCGAGTTGGACGATATCGACTTCTATCGGGCGGACTTTGAACGCGCCATCTCCGAGCAGGAAGCCCTGTGGATCAAGAACGGCGGCCCCACCGATGCCGAATGGGACGCCTACAAGGCTTACCTGGAGCGCTGTGGTATGAGCACGCTGCTGGATATCTACCAGGCCGTGTACGACCGCTACGTTGCCGCCAAGTAATTCATATGTTTCCTTTGCCGGGGGCCGGTCATCCGGCTCCCGGCTTCATCATATCAATTTATCATACAGGAGGCGCCTTATGAGCAAGAACCCCACCCCCCTGGAAAGGGCACGCGATTATGAAAGGGAGCAAGCCCCCAGGCTGCCTGCCGATGAGCGGCCTTTGTTTCATCTGACGCCCCTGGTGGGCTGGATGAACGATCCCAACGGGTTCTGCTATTATAAGGGCAGGTATCACCTGTTTTATCAGTATCATCCCTATTCCCGGGTATGGGGGCCCATGCACTGGGGCCACGCCGTCAGCTGCGATCTGCTGCACTGGACCTATATGCCCTGCGCCCTGGCCCCCGATACGGCGGCGGACGCGGGCGGCTGCTTTTCAGGCAGCGCCGTGCCCCTGGCCGATGGGCGGCTGCTGCTCTGCTACACCGGCGTGCAGCCCGCGGGCACCTTCCGCCGGGAAACCCAAACGCAATGCGCGGCGATTGGGGATGGGATCAATTTTGAAAAGGTCAGCGCCAATCCCATCATCGATCCCGCCTGCCTGCCCCAGGGCTACAGCACCTGTGATTTCCGCGATCCCAAGGTGTGGCTGGGGGAGGATGGCAGGTATTATATGGTGGCGGGCAACCGGCAGGCTGAGCGCCAGGGCGCCATATTGCTGTTTTCCAGCGGCGACGGCCTGGACTGGCGGTTCCTGGGCGAAATTGACAGCAGCCGGGAGGAGTACGGCCGCATGTGGGAATGCCCGGACTTTTTCACCCTGGATGGGAAGCAGGTGCTCATCGTCAGCCCGCAGGAGATGCACGCCCGGGAGGAATTTCACGCGGGCTACGGCACGGTGGCTATCCTGGGCCGGTTTGATGAAAAAGCGTGCCGCCTTGACCGGGAACGCGTACAGCCGGTGGACCACGGGCTCAATTTCTACGCGCCCCAGACCCTGTCGGCCCCGGACGGCCGGCGCATCATGATCGGCTGGATGGAAAATTGGGAAACCTGCAAGGAAGCCCCCCGCCGCCATCCCTGGTATGGCCAGATGAGCGTACCCCGGGAGCTGTATATGCGGGACGGCCGCCTGTGCCAGCGTCCCATCCGGGAGATCGAAACGCTCTGGCGGAACACCGTGCGCCATGACCGCGTTTCGGTGGGCGAAAAAACATCGCTGCCGGGCGTACAGGGACGGCTGCTGGATATGACGGTTACCCTTTTCCCCGGGGATTCGGCTTGCCGCCGCTTTACGCTGCGCGTGGCCGAGGACGGTGCGCATTATGTGCTGATCCGCTGCGACCTGGCCCGGGGCGAGCTGGTATTTGACCGCGGCCATGGCGGCTCCCGCCGGGATATTGTCCATACCCGGCATGTACGGGCCGAAGTGCGGGAAGGCACACTGACTTTGCGCCTGCTCATGGATAAGGAAAGCATTGAGCTGTTCATCAACGACGGCGAAAGGGTGGTCACCTCCCTGATCCCCACGCCGCTGGCGGCCGACGGCATTTCCTTTGAGGCCGACGCTCCCGTCATGCTGTCGGTGGAAGCCCACAGCCTGGGCTGAAGCTTCAAGCGCGCCGGCTTCGCAGTACGATCCAGCTGCCCACGGCGCCGCAGGCCACCGAAGCGACCAGCATGCCGTTCACCCCGGCGCGGTCAATGAGCCAGCCGCCGGCGAGCGAGCCGATGATGGTGCCCACGGACAGCGTCATGGTCATGTACGCCTGGCCCTTGATTTTGTCCTCGCCCCGCATCAGCGTGTTGACATAATACACCGAGGACACCGTCATCAGTCCCCAGCCCAGGGGCTGGAGCAGCTGCACGGCGTACAGCGCGCCCATGGAGCCCGCCAGCAGCGTGCCCAGGGCCTTGAGCGTAAAGAAAACCCCCGAAATGCCAAACCAGAAGCTGCAATCCTTCCATTTGAGCAGGCGGGAGAAAAAGAACATGGCCAGCACCTCCATGAGTCCCGCCAGCCCCATCACAATGCCCATGTGCTGGCTGGTTCCGCCCTTCCGGGTCACGATTTGGAACACAAAGGTGTTGATCAGCACATGGCTGGTATAAATCAGCGCGCATCCGATCAGCAGCGCGCCAAAGGCCGGATACCGGCGCAGGAAGGCGCCCAGCCCGCCCGGCGTGCGCTGCCGGACCTGCCGCCCCGCGCCGTTTTTGCTGAAGGGAAACAGCGCCAGCACGGCCAGCAGGCCCAGGGCTGCCGCCGCAATGATCCAGGGGATCGAGGCCGCGCCCCGGCTGGCCGTCAGCCTGCCCACCGAAAAGGACATGACGGCGTAGCCGATGGAGCCAAAGCCCCGGGCCACGCTGAAGTTCAGCCGTTTCCCGGCGTTCATGCTTTCGGTGGCCAGGGCGTTGACCAGCGGCAGGGCCACCTGCACGATGAGAATGGCGCTGCCCAGCAGCAGGGCGTTCATCCCCGCGCCGCCGCCATAGGATGGGATCAGGGCCAGGCCAAAGCCCGCCAGCAGCCCGGCAAGGATCAGCAGGAGCGTTTTGATGGATGGGCTCTTTTCCTTATCGGCGTAGGCCGCCAGCAGCGGCTGCAGGATCACCGAAAGCGCGCAGGCCGCCGCGCTGAGCATGCCGATCGCGGTGTTGTTCAGCCCCCGGTCCAGCAGGTAGACGCTGCAAAAGTTAACGGCGGTGCCGTAGGCAAACCAGAACAGGAATTGCACAATGGCATAAAATACAGTCATAGCGGTCCCCCTAAGCGGTGTTGATCAAAAGAACCTGTTTATTATAATGCAGAATCTCCCCGGGCTCAACAGGTGTTCCGGGCCGAATTGTCGCTTTTTGTGTTTTAATTGTCGCTTTTCCCTCTTCCAACGCGCGGCGATTTGCGCTACACTATAACCGTCGCAAGGGAGTAGCCAAACGCGAAAGCGCGGTTGCGGACCGTCAGCCGGCGTCCCATGGGCGCCCGGTTCCAACGAGAAGGCAAGACTTGCATCCGGCAATACCGGATGCGGGTCTTTTTTCTTAATATCCCGGTTACGCGGCAAAAAGGAGTAAATAACCATGCTGAGCTTTATCATTTTGATGCTGATCGCATCTTCCCTGATCCGCCGTCCCCGTTTCTATTTTTGGGGCCGGCCCTTCATGGGCGGCTGGTACCGCCATTATCGCCGTCCTCCCATGGGGATGATGGGCGGCTTCGGCCCCCGCGGTCCCCATGGCCCTCGCGGCCGCTTCTAATGCTGAAAGGAGATGAACGCCATGCCGCTGATCCTGATGATGCTTCTTTTCTGGCTGCCGCTGCTCCTTTACCGGCGGGCTGTCAGCCAGGTGAACCGGCAGCTGGAAGCAGCCGATCCCACGCCTCTGGAGCGCTATACGGGCGACCGGAGCGGCGCGATCCAGGCTGACGACTGGAGCGTAAGGTAATCTGATCCCCCAAGGCTCCGGTACAGGGAAACCCGCCCGCCGAAGCAGGGCCTGAGCTTGCGCGTGCGCAAGGTTCAAAGGAAAGCGCAAAGCAAGACGCGCCGGGGGATCGAAGAACAGTGTCGATTTGTTTTTCCTGTTAATAATAAAGAAAAAAGCCAAACATCAAGGATGCAGGCTTTTGACAAGCGCCGGGTACAACTTGGCGCTTTTCACGTATGCTGGTTTGTGCATGGGGCATATGGCACAAAGAATACAGGCATGCGGATTGGGCGGCAGCGAAAACCGCTGGCCGTCCTTTTGCTCCGGCCCCGCTTCCAATCTTGAAATGGGGACAGCTCCATTTGTATTAATGGGGCAGTACGCAATGGGGCTGTTGCACTAACAAAAGTGCAGCAGCCCCTTTTTCATGGCAGGACACGCAGCATAGGAAGCAAGCAATAAACAAATTTCTGGATTTCAGGGGTCGCACATAAGACTGTCACGATTTTGGATTGGACTTTTCCTCATTGAAAAATCCCAATGTATTCAGTTTCCTGAATCCTATGCAGAATCAGGAAGAAACAGCATGGTTTTCAACCTGCCGCTTTGTTCTTTGGCATGCAATTTTTCGATGTCAAAGGCGATGGCGTACAGCAGGATTTCAGCGAATACGCCTTCC
>JAFUGB010000055.1 GCA_017469605.1 Clostridia bacterium | reverse complement strand
TCCACAATCTTGCGATCCAGGCCCGTCAATTCAGCCACTTTGCCAGCGTTCAGAGGTTCGCCGGCTTTCTTCATGGCGTCCAGGATGCTTTCTTTCTCGTTCATGGTGATCTTCCTTAAAACGCGATCGTTTCGGGCGCTCCGGTAAAGGAAGAGAAGGTCGCGGTGGCGTTGCTGAAATACAGCATCTGCATATTGTCGTCGTCCGCGCTGTACATGGCTTTCAGGGAAGGCATCTTTTCCAGCATGGCTTCCTTCACTTCGCGGCGGTCGTCGTTGACCAGTTCGCCTGCGATGCGCAGCCAGCTTGTGCCCTTGCAGGCACAGATTTCTGCCTTGGGATTCGCGGCGATCTGCTTGGATACGGGTTTGACCTTGCCGGTCTGGATGTACAGTTTCCCATCGTACAATAGCGCCGTGCCAAAGGGCCGAACCCGGGGCTGGTCGCCTTCCACAGTGGCCAGAAAATAGGTGTGCGTTTCATTCAAATACTGACAAACATTTTCAATCCCGCTCATGGCTGTGCCTCCTGTTTATTCGCCCAGTTGCTCAATGAGATAGTTCTCGTAGCCGATCTCCTGGATCAGATTCAGATGCTGTCGCACCCAGTTGAAATGCTCCTGCTCGTCAACGATGAACTGCTGGATCATGTTCTTGGTCACATAATCGTCGTCAAACAAGGACAGGCTCTTGCTCATCATGGGAAGGGCTTCCGCGGCGTCTTTGCAGTCGTACTCCAGCATTTCCTTGATATCGGTAATGACGGGATATTCCTGGATGGCCACCACGGGGGTTTCGCCCAGCTCGATGAGCCGCGCGTTGACCTTCTTCGCTTCTTCCCATTCCTCATCGGATTCCGCCATGATCTTATCGCCCAGCTTGCCAAAGCCCCGCTGCTTGAATAACTGCGCGTGGATGGAATGCTGCTGGGAGTTGCCGAACCAGCCCTTCGCGAATTCCTTTAACAGTTCAACCTTTGTCATGTTTCCGCCCTCCGTGTCGTTCTTTGATGTTGGGATATTTGATTGCGCACAATCATATTATACGGGGGCAATCACTGATTTCAAATTACTATCCGTGTTAAAAGTTCCAAAACGGTACTTTTCCCGCAAATTGTACCGTTTTCATAGAAGATACGCGTGCAAGGGCGAAGGCAGGCAGTTTTCATATACTTCCGCCAGCTCTTCCGGCGTCACGTCATAAGTGCCCATGATCCAGTCGCAGGTCAGGTCGGTGGTTCCCTGGCAATAAGTCCTGACGTACATCTCGGTTTTTACATCCAATTCCGCCATGCCGGATTTTCTCAGAACACACTTTTTTAAGCTCTCAAAGTGAACCTGCTTCATATACCTGGAAAAGGAATCCAGCCCGTTTGTATGCAGGAGCAGGTTTTTTAAATAATTCTTTTGTTCCTGAAAAAGCAAAGCGCCTTCAAGAAGCGTCCGTTTCCATTCATAGTCATCACGATCGGCCTGCGCCATGATCTGCTGATGCCTTCTGATGTAATCCCAGGCCATTAAATCATATTTGTCATTGAACGCCCTGTAAAACGTGGTCTTTGAATACCCGCAATTCTCAATGATATCCTGCACCGTGATTTTATCCGCGGGCTTTTTCTCCGCGATCTCCCGGAAGGATTCCGCCAGGATTTCTTTGGCTGTTTTCCTTTTCATATCCAGCATCACCTCGTAAACGCTGTATCTGCGATATAGGCATCTGTGCTTCGCGCGCGTTTCACAGTTTTCTAAAGCGTTTCTTCGCGGCGGCCTTGCCCGTATTTCGATAAAGTCCGGCCCATACCGCGGCCGGGCATGCTTCAAGCCTTCCGTACACGGGGCAGGCATCCGATTTGGGACTTGGCCCGATGCCGTTGAACCGTCCATGACCGGCGGTCATTTCATAAACAGATCTTCCCGCAGCCGGTACAGCGTGCAGCCCCGGTTTTTCATGCAGATGGCGTTTACGAACCATTCGGCGGTCCGCACGGCGTCATATTGCATGTATCCCCAATGGTAGCCGTCCACCTTGTCATTTTTCATGTTGCTGTCGGTCCAGCGCACCTCGTCGGTCGCCGGATCGTAATCGGCAATGAACAGCAGGCTGTGGGGGCCGTTTCCGTAGTAATAATTGCCTGCCATCTGGAAAAAGTCCCCGGTCTGTACGCTTTCCAATACATCCCGGCAGGCCCGCATGTTTTCCTCCTTGGAGAGGCTGCTGTCATACCGGAAAATGGCGGCGATCTCAAAGGGATTGCCGTCCTGGGCTGATTCAATGCGCCATTCCACGCCGTAATCATAGGGCGCGCAGTTGGCCTTGCTGTTGTTCTTTGGCATATGCAATTCCAGATCGGGAAAGGCCTTCATGGCGTAAGCCGCCTTGAACGTATCGAACATGCGCATCACAAAGTTTTTGCATACGCCCCTGTCCCAGTCCTCCTGGGCGGGGGCGTGATAATAATAGGGGTCATGGTAGTTTTTATACGCCAGGGCAAACATATCGCTGAACAGCTTTTGCCGGGGCGAAAGGATGTGGACGGTCTGGGTGCTTGTCATTTCATAGCCATAGGGATCCAGTCCGCCATAGCCCGTCACCGTTACTGTGGCGGGCAGCGTATACTGATAGGTATCAAAGGTATGCGCGATGGCGCTGCCTTCCTCGGTGACCACGGTGGTTTCATCCGCGTAGACAAAGGCGATCTCCATGCGGTTTACGTTTTTCCCCGCGGCTTCCACGCGCAGCTGGCCGCCCGCCCCGTAGCTCTGGCCGGGAAGGGGGGACAGTACGGTGATGTTTGGCGCGGCCTGGAAGGAAAGAAAGGATGTTTCTTCCTCAGCCATCGCCCATCCCATAAGCGAAAAAAGCAGCAGGATTGCCGCGAAAAAGCGTTTCAAATGCAGAACCTCCGGGAATGATGTCTGCAATTAATGTATATCAAAACGCGGATAAAGTCAATAAAAAAACCCGGGCCTGTCCATAAGCGCCTTCCACGCGCGGCTTGAGTAAAGGGCGTCGATGGAAAGACAACGCGCCCGAGGACACAAACCGCACAACAGCTTTCAAATGATGTGAAGGTTTGTGAAAACGGACGCGATAAATTGACTTAAAGCGCCAAAATGTGCGGCCCGAAATTATGCAATATGTAAAAGTTCATGTGAATTGTTGATCGGAGCATGTTTCGTTTGTAAAATAGAAATGTCATTTAGATATCTAATGAATCACAGGAGAATATCTATGTTACCTGCGGAGCGGCTGAAGCGCATAGCGGATTTGCTTGCCAGGAACGGGTCCGTGAAAATCGAAACGTTGGCCCGTGAATTTGGCGTAAGCGATATGACCGTGCGCCGTGATTTGGAAAAATGTGAAAAGCTGGGGCTGCTGGATCGCTGCTATGGAGGCGGCGTCGCCAAAAAGGAGCTGACGCACGAGCTGAGCGTAAGCGAGCGGCATACCTATAATATGGCCGTCAAACAGAAGCTGGCGGAAATATGCGTGGAATTCATCAAGCCGGGCGATGTAATTTACCTGGACGCCGGGACCACCATGCGCTGTTTGGCCCGCCTGCTGGTGAATGTGCCGGATATCCGCGTGGTCACCAACGATCTTTTCGTTGCCCAGGAACTGATTCAGAGCAGCGCGCAGGTGCATGTGCTGGGCGGTCCGCTGCAAAAATCCTCCGGCAGCATGATCGGTGAGGCGGTCACCAGGGCCGTGCAGCAAATGCGCTTTGATATTGCTTTTACTGGGGCCGCCGCCATCAATGACGAGCTCAATGTGATGACGCCCACCATGGAAAAGAGCTTTTTGAAGCGCATGGTATGCAGCCATGCGAACAGCGCGTATCTGGTGGTGGATAACACCAAGTTCCATCAGCAGGCCATGCACCGTGTCAATGGCCTGGAGGATTATACCGGGGTTGTGACCAATGCGCTTTTTTCCGAGGACGAATGGCAGCTGATTCGCAGAAGGCGCGTCAATATTATAAAAATGGAAGGATTGTGATAACCGTGTTGAATAAGCCACTGATCGCCGTTCCGCTGGGTGATCCGGCAGGCATTGGGCCTGAAATCGTGATCAAAGCGCTGCAGGATGCGCAGATTGCCGCCGCTTCCAGATGCCTGGTGGTGGGCGATCGCGGGATATTGGAGCAGGCCATGACCTTCCCGGGCATGCAGCCTATGACCATCCGCACAGTGGAGCATCCCCGGGAGGTGGCCGATGAGCCCGATACCCTGTATCTTATGGACCTTCATAACGTGGATATGCAATCCTTTGTTTTGGGCCAGCCCTCAGCCATGTGCGGCCGGGCGGCGTATGAGTACATCGCCAGAAGCATTGAGCTGGCCATGGCGGGCACGGTGGATGCGGTTGCCACCACGCCGATCAACAAGGTATCCCTGCACATGGCAGGCGTGCCCTATATTGGCCATACCGAAATCTTCGCGGCCCTGACGGGCACGGAGGACCCGCTGACCATGTTTGAGGTCCGGGGCATGCGCGTGTTTTTCCTCTCGCGGCATGTATCCCTGCGCCGGGCCTGCGATATGGTCACAAAGGAGCGCATCATTGATTATGTGCATCGGTGCAAGGCGGCCTTGCGGCAGCTGGGCGTAACCGAAGGCACCATGGCCATCGCGGGCCTGAATCCCCACAGCGGCGAAGGCGGACTGTTTGGCGATGAGGAGGTAAAGAATATCGTGCCCGCCATAGCGGCGCTTCAGGCCGAGGGCTGCGATGTAACTGGCCCCGTGGGCGCCGATTCCGTGTTCCACCTGGCCTTACAGGGACGCTATAACAGCGTGCTCAGCCTGTATCATGACCAGGGCCATATCGCCACCAAAACGCTGGATTTTGAAAGGACGATTTCGATAACAGGTGGCATGCCCATCCTGCGCACCTCGGTGGATCATGGCACGGCCATGGATATTGCGGGCACGGGCAAGGCCAGCGCCGTCAGCATGGTGGAGGCCATCCGCCTGGCAGTGGTGTACGCCCCTCACTTTCGGAAGGAGTGAATATCATGAAGTCCATCAAGCGATGGAATAAATCCCTGTGGACAGGCATCATCTTCGGCGCGCTGGCAGCGGCCTACCTGATCATGGCCTTTTATCTGCCGCCGTCCGCCAAACGCTTTGGCATCTTTGGCGCCTCTTTTATGCCCAAGCTGTATGCTATTGTGATGCTGCTGTGCGCGGCTACCCAGCTGGCGGTGGGCATTCGCCAGCTGATCCGGGAAAAGGATCAGCAGCCGCCGCAGCAAACCCAAGCGGAGAAAAGGGAAAAACGCCTGAACAGCCTGAATGTGGTGCTGGGCTTCGCGCTGATTTTCCTGTACATGCTGGTGATGAAAAAGCTGGGATTTGTGCTTTCCTCCGCCCTGTTCCTGTTCTGCCTGTGCAATCTGCTGCTGCCCAAAACCGCCGATCGAAAGAAGGCGCAGCTGATCATCGTGCTGCTGGCAGTGCTGCTGCCGTTGCTTTCCTTCATTTTCTTTAAGAATGTGGTGCATATGGCGCTGCCTGACGGCCCCTTCTTCGGCGGCGTTCTTTGATATACGGCGGAGGTGAATAAAAAACATGTTGGAATCCTTGCTGATCGGCGCAAAAGCCATCTTTACCCTGCAGGGGTTGGGCATCCTTCTGATCGGTACGGTGGTGGGCATTATCTTTGGCGCCGTGCCCGGCCTGTCCGCCACCACGGCCATCGTGCTGTGCCTGCCGCTGACCTATAACCTGAGCAGCATCAACGGCATGGCCCTGCTGATTTCGTTGTTCATCGGCGGCATTTCGGGCGGCCTGGTGTCGGCCATCCTGACCCGCATCCCCGGCACGCCGTCCAGCGTGGCCACCACCTGGGACGGCTATCCCTTAACGCAGAAGGGCCAGGGCGTTAAGGCCCTGGGCATCGGCATTGTTTCCTCCTTTATCGGTACCATGTTTTCCATCATTGTGCTGATTTTTGCCGCCCCTTCCCTGGCCCGGGTGGCCAT
>JAFUGB010000054.1 GCA_017469605.1 Clostridia bacterium | reverse complement strand
GTTGCCCATAACGGGTATCCCGCTGCCGTTTATCAGCTATGGCGGCTCAAACTTTGTTACAAACATGGCTGGTATCGGTTTGGTGCTGAACGTGGTCAAAAACCGCTCCAGCGCGACGGCCATCAATATGCCGATGAAATTGACTTCCCCCGGCAGGAAGCGGAGCAGGCGCAGAAAGAAAAGCGCGGCCGTTATCCAGGAATAACAAAATATTGCATCGCTGGAATGAACGATATCATTCCAGTGATTTTTTATATTAATAAAAGCAGGTATCGTCGTTTTTTTATCGTATATAGCATATGCTCGCCGCAACAGATAAATAAAAGCGCTTCCATGAATTATCTTGTCAGGATTGCAGGAAAATTGAGATAAACGGCGAATTTGACATACGAACCGGAAAGGGGGATAAGCAATGGCGGGACGGTTTCCCACGGCGTGGCTGGACGAACTGTATGAGCGCGCCGATATCGTGCAGGTCGTTTCCGCCTATGTGCCTCTGAAAAAGAACGGTTCCAGATATTGGGGGCTTTGCCCTTTTCATCATGAAAAAACGCCCTCTTTTTCTGTAAACGCTGAACAGAATCTGTACTATTGCTTTGGCTGCAAGGCCGGTGGAAATGTGGTTCAGTTTGTTCAGGAGATGGAGCGGCTGTCCTTCCGGGAAGCTGTGGAGCACCTGGCAAGACAATTGCACATGGATATTCCGGAAACGCAGGAGGATCCCGATTATGCCCGCAGGAAAAGCCAGCGGGAACGGCTCCTGAATGCCAACAGAGAGGCGGCAAAGTGGTATCATGCCCAGCTTTGGAAGCCAGAAAACGCACGGCTTCTTGATTATCTGCACGGCCGCGGATTGGATGACGGCACCATTCGAAAATTCGGTTTGGGTGCCGCTCCCGATCAATGGGACGCTCTTACGCGGGCACTGGAGGAGCAGGGCTATACGCAGGAGGAGCTCGGGCTGGCTGGATTGACCGTTATAAAGGAAAAGTCCCGGTTTGATATGTTTCGTAATCGGGCGATTTTTCCCATTATAGATGCCCAGGGCGAAGTGCTTGGCTTTGGCGGCCGCGCCATGGGGGATGTCCAGCCCAAATATCTGAACACTTCGGATACCCCTGTATTCAATAAAAGAAAAGGTGTGTATGCCGCTAATTTGCTCAAAAAACAGCGCGGCCTGAAACGCATTATTTTGGTGGAAGGCTATATGGATGTAGTTGCGCTGGTGCAGCACGGCGTAAACGGCGTTGTGGCCACGCTGGGAACCGCGCTTACCAACGAACAAGCCAGGCTGCTGAAGCGCTATTGCCCGGAAATATGGGTCTCTTATGATGGAGACAGCGCCGGCCAGCATGCCATCGTGCGGGCATTGGACATTTTTGAGCAGGAAGATATCAGCGCGCGGGTGCTTTTCTTCCCGGATAATCTGGATCCTGATGAATTTATACGCCAGCGCGGCTTGGCCGCTTTTCAGGAGCTCAAGCCCCTGCGGGCGGCGGAATACCTGCTGCGGCGGGCCCAGGAAGATCTGGATTTGAGCGACGACGAAGGAAGAATGGAGTACGCAAAGCGCAGCGCCAAAATCCTTCAGAAAGTTCGCGAGCCGGTGGAGATGGATCGTTACCTGCAAATGCTTACTGTACAGACGGGCTATTCCCGCGAAGTGCTGCAAATGCAGATGGGGGTGCAGGCGCCTATTGCTGAAGCGCGACGGGCTTCAACCGGCATCAGGCATCCCTATCGGGGCAACCAGCTCCCAAAAACGTATTCCGAAGCCGAGAAGGAACTGATCGCTTTGCTGATCAGCGGATTTGCTCCCGAAGGCTCCATTCAAGCGGAAGATTTTGATACGCCCTATATCCGCACGATTGCCGAAAAGCTGATCGGGGGAAGCACGCCGGCCGCGCTGCTGGGTATGTGCGAAAGCGATGAGGAGCGCAGTGAAATCAGCAGGCTTCTCGTGGCCAATACTGAAATCAACGATGAAAACGCCGCAAAAATGGTCAGCGATTGTTTAAACCGGATACGGCTTAACCGAATGCAGCGGCAGATTGGGGAACTTCAATCAACGATCAACGAACTCCAGGGAGAACAGAAAACTGAAGCTGTAAAGGAACTTTTGACCCTGACAACCGAAATGAAGCGCATTAAGGATGCGATGCAATGAAAGGAGCGGCAGCGTTGAGCAATCAGCCCGATAAAAAACAGAACAAGCTTAATGAAATCTATGAACTGGGGAAGTCCAAAGGCGTGATGACTTATGATGAGATCATCACCAAGCTGTCCACCATCGATATTGATCCGGATCAGTTCGATACGGTGCTGGATACTTTGGAGGGCATGGGCGTGGAGGTCATCCGCGATATAACTTCCGCTCCTGACAGCCCCAGCCCCACCGAACCGGCGGCAGATGAGGATCTTGATCTTTCCATGCCCGAGGGGATCAGCATCGATGATCCTGTCCGCATGTACCTGAAAGAGATCGGCAAGGTGCAGCTGCTCAGCGCCGAAGAAGAGATCGATATTGCCATGCGCATGGAGCGGGGCGACGACGCGGCCTCCATTTTGGAGAAGGGAAAAAATGATGATGGCGTACCGCTGACCGAGGATGAAATCAAGCAATTCCAGGCGTTTGTGGAGGATGGGAACGCCGCTAAACGTTCATTGGCGGAAGCCAATCTGCGCCTGGTGGTATCCATTGCCAAGCGTTACGTGGGCCGCGGCATGCTTTTCCTGGATCTGATCCAGGAAGGTAACCTGGGCCTGATCAAGGCTGTGGAAAAATTCGATTATCGCAAGGGCTATAAATTTTCCACCTATGCCACCTGGTGGATCAGGCAGGCCATTACCCGGGCCATTGCCGATCAGGCGCGCACGATCCGCATCCCTGTGCACATGGTGGAAACCATCAATAAATTGATTCGCGTATCCCGCCAGCTGCTGCAGGAATACGGCCGTGAGCCTACGCCGGAGGAAATTGCCAAGGCCATGGGCATCAGTGAAGCCAAGGTCCGTGAAATCATCAAAATCGCCCAGGAACCGGTTTCCCTGGAAACGCCAATCGGTGAGGAAGAAGACAGCCACTTGGGCGACTTTATTGCCGATGATGATACGCCCGCTCCCGCGGAGATGGCGTCCCATGCGCTGATGCGGGAACAGCTGTGGGAAGTTCTTAATACGCTTACCCCCCGCGAAGAAAAGGTGCTGCGCCTGCGGTTTGGCCTGGATGATGGCAACCAGCGCACGCTGGAAGAAGTGGGACGGGAGTTTAAGGTCACCCGCGAGCGTATTCGTCAGATCGAAGCAAAAGCGCTGCGCAAGCTGCGTCATCCCAGCCGCAGCAAAAAACTGAAGGATTATCTTGAATAATATGCGGCTGCCATCCCTGGACGAACGGCTGCAGACAGCGGCTGACTTGTTTACCGCCTGTGACACCGGCGCCGATATTGGCGCCGACCATGGGCGGTTATCCTGTTATTTGCTTCATCATCATATATGCAATAAAATGATCGTTGCGGATATCAGCGCTGATTCGCTTACAAAAGCACGGCGGCTCATGAATCTGCACGATTTATCCGACCGGGCGGAATTCTGCGTGGCTGATGGGCTGGACGCGCTGAAGGAAACTTCCGCCCAATGCATTGCGATCTGCGGCATGGGCGGGCGTCTGATGTCCGGTATCCTCATTAAAGGGGAAAGCCGTCTTCGCGGCGCCGAACTGGTTTTATCCTGCCATACCGAAATACCGCGGATACGAACTACGGTATGTAAAATCGGATACCATATATCCCAGGAAAAACTGGTTCGCGCAAAAGGGCGATACTACGTTGTTATGAAGGCCGTTCCCGGAAAAAGGGCCTATTCGGAAAAAGAATTGTATCTTGGACCGATATTCATGGCCGAGCGGCCGCCGCTCTGGTACCCATACCTGCTTTGGCGGCAAGGCGTGGTTGCCTGCGAACAGGGACATGAAGCACAGCTGCAATGGATCAGGGAGGAACTGCAAAGTGGAAACGTTGACAGTTAAAACGGTATTGGATTGGCTCAATGAGATTGCTCCGTTTGAAACAGCTGAAAGCTATGATAATGTAGGTTTGCTGGTTGGCAGCCCAAACGCGGCTGTACAGCGCATCCTGGTGGCACTGGATGTCACCCCAGGCGTGCTGGATGAAGCGGAAAAACATGACGCGCAGCTGATCGTTACGCATCATCCGCTGATGTTCCGGGGAACAAAGCGGATCCTGGCGGAGGATTACGAGGGAAATCTGATTTGCCGTATGATCCGCGATAACATCAGCATGATCGCCGCGCATACGAATTTGGATCAATCGCCGCTCTACAGCGGCAGCGCGGCGCTGGCAAAGGGGCTGAAGCTGCAAAACATCAGGCAGGATGGGTTTATGTTTGTGGGCGAATTGCCTGACGCGCCCGTTCGTGCCGATGTGCTGCGCCAGCGAATCGCGGCGTGCGAACAGGATCAGGTCTATCAATATGGCAGCGACGATGCGCTGATCACCACCCTGGGCATCTGCGGCGGCGCCTATGACGAAGGCTTTGAACAAGCAAGAAGCATGGGGGCACAGGCATACCTGACGGGGGAAGTGCGCCATCATAATGCTTTGGCTGCCGCCGGCAGCGGTTTTGTTATGTTCCAGGGCGGACATTTTGGTACGGAAGGACCTTTGGTGCCATTATTGGCAGAGGCTTTACAAAATGCCCTGAATGCGTTAAAATATGATGTCGTTGTTTATCCATCCAAATGCCGGCCATATGGCGGGCAAATGGCTTTTTAAGGAGGAAACCAGATGAACCAACTGGAACTGCTTTGGGATTATCAGCAGGCGGATATGGAAGCTGAACGCCAGGAGAATACCATGAAGCGTTCGCCCGCCCGCCAGCGGCTGCTTAAATATCAGGAATACTTGCGGGAACAGAAAGCGGCCAGCGTGCATCTTGAAGAAGAAGTGCATGCCATGAGCGACCGTATTGACGCGCTGAAGGATGCCATTGAACTGGCCGAAACGCAATTAAAAGCGCTTCATAATCGCTTTGAATCTTCGCGCCCCACCACAAGCGAAGATATTCAAAGCTTTATCCAGGAAACGCAGCGTGTGGCGCAGAATATCAGCGGATATGAGCAGGAAGTGCGCAGGATCCGCAAGGATGCGGCTGATCGTGATAATCAGCAGCGTGATATTCTCCAGCGCGCCACAAAGGTTCGCTCAGATTATGATAAGCTGAAAGCGGAATATGACGTGGAATATAAGGATAATAAGGAGAAACTGGAGCAGCTCCGGACAGTGGCCGCCGACAAGGCAAAGGCTATAGATCCGGCATACATGGAAAAATACAAATCCATTAAGCAGCACATTATGCCTCCGCTTTCCAAGCTGAACGGCGATCAATGCGGAGGCTGCCGGATGTCGCTGCCCTCTGCTGTGCTTCGCAGTGTCCGCGGGGGAACGCCGGTAGAATGTGAAAGCTGCGGACGGATGATCATCCAATAAACAGCGCGTATTTGAGGCAGATGAATAGCCGCGTGCCGCAAGGCATGAGGAAAGTCCGAGCACCACAGAGCAGGATGCCAGTTAACGGCTGGTGGAGGCGACTCCAAGGCAAGTGCAACAGAGATATACCGCCGGCTTTTGCCGGTAAGGGTGGAAAGGTGCGGTAAGAGCGCACCGGCGGCCTGGCGACTCGTCCGTCATGTAAACCCCATCCGGTGCAAGATTGAAGAAGACCATGGGTTGCTCGCCCGTCTTCGTTATCGCTTGAACGGCCTGGCGACAGGCCGTCTAGATAGATGGCTATTCACGACAGAACTCGGCTTACAGTCTGCGCTCATTTACATTGGCCGCGCATATGCGCGGCCATTTATTTTTTTGTGGATAACTTGTTGAGAAATCGCAACATTAGGACTATATTATATATATAACAAACCAAATTCTTGAAAATTAATTTGAAATACAATTAATACCTTTTTTCTGTTTGTAAATTTTCCCGGAATTGTATAAACGAACGGAAATGAAGTGCGAAAAAGATATCCACCAAAATAAACCGGATTTTTGAAGCCATAAAAGAAAAAGGGGGAAACTCCCCCTGTTGCTTTGCGGACGATTCATCAATATTTTCGATATACTGTGACAACCTTGCCGGCAATATCCACCGATCTGGTAATGATTGGCAGCATATTGCTGTTTTCCGGTTGAAGGCGGAAGTGCCCATTTTCCCGATAAAAGCGTTTTACAGTGGCGCTGCCGTCAATCAGCGCAACGACGATCTCTCCGTTATTGGCCGTGTTCTGCTGACGTACCACCACATAATCGCCATCCATGATTCCAACATTGATCATGCTGTCGCCATGGACCTTCAAAATGAAGTGTTTTCCTTCGCCCAGCAGCGCTTCGGGAAGGGCAATATTATCCTCCACATATTCTTCCGCCAGAATGGGCGAGCCAGCGGCTACATTGCCCACCAAAGGAACCATTTGAATGCCTGCGGCCCTGCCGGAAGCGGCGTCATTTGTACAGACTTCCATGGCCCGGGGCTTCATGGCATCCCGTCTGAGCAGCCCCCTGGCTTCCAGGCGGCGAAGATGACCATGCACAGTGGAGGTTGATTTCAGCCCCACGGCATCACCGATTTCACGGACAGAGGGGGGATAGCCTTTTTGCGCTATTTCCTGTTCGATAAAAGCAAGGATGCGCTGTTGGGTATCGCCGCGAGTACGTTTGGATGTTTGCATAAAGATGTGCTCCTATTTTCATCTACAGCTTTATTATAACATGCAAACATATGTTTGGCAAGTATAAACAAACATTTGTTCGATTAATTCTTTTCCTTTTGTTGGTTGTTTTCGATTCGGTCAATATATACAGCGCGATACTCCGCATCGCCCTGAACGCATTTCATGCAGTTATCGCAGCGCTTTTTCGGATCCAATTCGCACATGTCGCACTCTCCGCAATCGCTGCAGATCCGATCGTAAAGAATACAGGTTTTTTCATTCATCATCGGCGGACTCCTCAAATTCGTTAGACTTAACGCGGTTCTCTGGCAGCACAACGCGCTTTGCCGCTTCCCGCTTGCGCTGATCGCTCATGGCGGCATAATGTTTTCTGGTGGTATTCACATCGGCATGGCCCAGCACATCGGCCACAAGATATATATCGCCTGTTTCCTGATAGAGGCTGGTGCCAAAAGTGCTGCGAAGCTTGTGCGGGCTGATTTTCTTTTTTAACGGGGCGGCAATTACAGCATATTTCTTCACCAGCATTTCTACTGCGCGCTGCGTGATCCTGCGTCTTTGCAGCGATAAAAACAACGCGTTTTCATCGCCTGGCAGCGCTTCAATGCCGCGGCGTTCCCGCAGATACGCCTGCAGGTTTTCGGCAACGGTTTCCGGGAAATACAGAATGGTTTGATTGCCGCCTTTCCTTGTAACGACAAACCCGTTGATGGAAAAATCGATGTCATCGATGTCGATACCAACCAGTTCGCTCACGCGGATTCCGGTGCCAAGAAACAGCGATAAGATGGCTACATCGCGGGATTTTGTTATATTCTGGTATTTTTTTTGCCGTTTTGTTAATCCTATGCCGCTTTCTGCCGCTTCCAACAGCCTTTCCACCTCTTCTTTTTCAAGATAGAGAATTGGCTTTTCATGCAGCTTGGGGAGGGGGACAAGGGTGGCGATATTGGCAGGTATTTTTTCATTGCTGAAAAGAAACTCAAAGAAAGAACGAACAGCGCAAAGCTTTCGCATAATGCCAAGCTCATGATTATTGATTATCGTTTCCGCGCCTTGATCGCTGTTTTGTTTAATATACTGCGTGAGGTAATCCTGGAAATCCCGCAGCTGTCGGGCAGTAATCTTACCGATTTGTTCAACGGTGATCAGCCGGGGATCAACGCCGGAAAAGGCCGACTGCTCCAAGGTGAGATACTGAAAAAAGAGACGGAGATCATAGGCATATGCAAGCCGGGTCAGGGCGCTGGTGGTCTGCGAAATGGCAAAGAAAAAATCGGAACAGGCGTCCGGAAGCTCTTTACAAATTTCCCGGATTCGCTGTGTGCGCTGAATCTGTACTTGTTGATGGTAATCATTGCTTTTTGCCATGTTTCACCTCATAAAACTATTCGCAAAAGTATTTTATCTCTTTTTAAATCGACCGTCAATATGTAAGTGCTTTTTATTTTGCGCAAAGGGGGCGACGCAGAAAAGCGAAGATGAATGGCAGACGACGGATCATCCGATTTTTTTCATTTCCTGGTCAACGCTTGCTTTGAATAGAGTAAAGCTTTTTATTTCAGCCATTTTTAAAATGGTCAAAAGAGGATTCTCCATGTAAAAATAATTCATGCCCAGTCATAAAACATCATATGCGTATGCGATTGAAACCGAAACGCGATTTAAAAAAGTCACGCTGATCATATGATGAATAAAATGCCGTACCCAGCGGCAGGACGTTCATCATCAAGCATAGAAAGGCAATTCCAATGATTTTCCCCTTAAAATTGATCCAACTCTTCGTAAAAGATGCCTTTTGCGAAGAGTTTTCAATTGAAGTTTTTCTGCCAGAAACTGGTCCCCCGTTCCTTTACAGTATTTAAAGGCGCTGTTCGAGCAGTACGCTTTTAGGAGCGGTATTCGTTTTTTTTTAAATTTTTTATTCTCCACCAATTCGCTTCTTTTTTCTTTCATTTAAAACTTCATTTTGCATTTGATCGCACCATCGATCCCATAAAATAACATATTGATTTTCGTTGATAACCCGACCAACCAAATCAGCTGGCGAAAATATATTCTTTTCCCGGCATGCCGCTACGCAGCGTCGATACATTTCCCAGTCCAATTCCTCAGATTCTTCCACAAGCGGCACATGTATTACCCCATGCATCAGCGCAGCCACCGCTCTGGTGTGTCCATCGGTTATTACAGGAAGGCCGTTCAGCATTTTGATTGGAATGGGTTCAAAATTGGAAAGATCGCCACAATCAAACCATGCTTCTACCCCACCGAGCTTTTTTTCAGATATATAGAATTGGGATGGTTGAACATCCAAAAGAGTAAGCGATTGAATATTCATCGGTTAACTTTTCTTTCATATAAATACTTACAAACGCGTTGGTTTTCTCCCTGATAGTCGTTCATTCCCTCAAATATCAAGTGGAATCCGCATTTTTCAAGGACCTTTCTGGATGCGGTATTCTCAGTCAGACAAACGCCATAGACAGAATCAAGCTTTTTCAATCTGAAAAGATAGGATAAAAACGCGTTTGCCGCTTCGGTGGCAAATCCACGTCCTGTATATTGCTTTGCGATATGATACCCTATTTCCCAGCCTTCTTTTATCTTCGCCAGTTGAATATAACCGATGTTCGTGTGCCCGTTTCGCAGCGTGATCGGATATACATATGGGCCGTCCGGATCTTCATAGCATTGAATCAAGCAGCGAATCGCATCGCGGGCTTCTTCCTCGGTTTCAAATACCTCGTCGGGAACGAATCGCCGCATATCCTCATCCAGGGAATTGAGGTGGACGTCATGCGCCATATCCAGCGAAAAACGCGTTATAGTCAAGCGCAGCGTTTCAATCAACATTTGCGTCTGTCGGCGCAATTGCTTTTTGCAGCCATTCCCTTTCTTTTTTGCTGATTTCGGCTTTTTCCAACAGGTCCGGCCGCAGCTTTGCCGTTGCAATCAGCGCTTGCTCTCTTCGCCACTGGTTTATTTTTTTATGATCTCCGTTCAGCAGAATCTCAGGCACTTCCATTCCTTCAAACACGCGCGGGCGGGTATACTGCGGATATTCAAGCAATCCGGCGGCGGAAAAGCTCTCATCCCCCACGCTTTCAGCGCTGCCCAAAACGCCGGGGATCAGCCTGGACACGCAATCGATCAGCACCATGGCCGCTGTCTCACCGCCGGTCAGGATATAATCCCCGATGGAAACTTCCATATCGATATATTTATCCAGTACGCGCTGATCCACGCCTTCATAGTGCCCGCACAGGATCACCAATTCAGGCTCTTTTGCCAGTTCCTGCGCCAATTGCTGATTCAACGTTTTCCCCCGGGGCCCCATAAAAACGCGCTTTCCGCAAAAAGGCGGCTTTGTGATGTCCTTTATTGCGTCGGCAATGGGTTGGGCCATCATCAGCATGCCGGCGCCTCCACCAAAGGGGTAATCATCCGTATTTTTATGCTTGCTTTCGGAATAACAGCGTATATCGGTGGCATGGATATCCAAAAGACCGTTGGCACGCGCCCTGCCAATGATGCTGGTGTTTAAAAATGAATCAAATATTTCCGGGAAGATGGTCAGCAGTTCAATCTTCAATTACCGCCACCTCCGGCAAACGCGATTCGTCCACAACGATATAGCCTTCCTTTACCTGTACATTCATGATCACAAAAGGAAGCACGGGCAAATACATCCTGCGGCCATCTGCCCGCCGGATTTGGTATACATCGTTGGCCCCGGGCTGCAGCACATCTTCCAACGTGCCAATCAGTTCATCCTTCTGATCCTTGACCTTACAACCGATCAAATCACTGATGAAATATTGGCCCTCTTCCAACTGCACAGCATGCGCGCGATCCACATAGAGCATCCACCCGCGCTGTTTTTCAGCGTCATCACGAGTGGTCGCGGCATTTAACGTGCAATAAACAAATCCGTCTGCCCGGGCCTCGGCTTTTTCTATGGCACACGGTATATATTTCTCCTCTTTTTTTAAAAAAACATGATCCAGTGCCAAAAACCTGGCCGGGTCATCGGTATCGGGGCGAACCTTCACCTGGCCATGAACCCCTTGGGGTTTGAGCACCTCCCCAATCAATAAATATTCGCTGTACATAAATTCTCCCATAAAAAAAGGCGCTAAACCGCGCCTTAAATTATTGCTGAATTTCCAGAAAAACAGGCTTTCCGTCCTTGGGTGTGGCAGCCTTCAGGATGGATCGGATGGCGCGGGCAATACGCCCCTGCTTTCCGATCACTTTGCCCATGTCTTCCGGTGCAACATTCAGTTCAATGATGATGGAATCAGGGCCTTCTGTTTCGGTTACCTGTACGGCATCTGGATTTTCCACCAAAGATTTCGCCAGAAAGAGGATCAAATCTTTCATGGGGCCTTCCTTTCTGCTGAAGGTTTTCAGCCCTCAATGGCTCCGCTCTTTTTCAGCAGGATACGCACGGTATCGGTGGGCTGGGCGCCCTTCTTCAGCCATTCGGCGGCCTTTTCATTGTTTATCTTGATGTCAGCAGGCTGTTTCATGGGATTATAATAACCAATCTCTTCGATGAAACGGCCGTCGCGGGGGGAGCGCTCATCAGCAACAACGATGCGGTAGAAAGGATGCTTCTTCATGCCCATTCTCTTCAGACGAATCTTAACCATTGGTTTTTCCTCCTAAAATGTGTTTTCTATATCGGGTAATCATAGCAATATGATAACCTGCTTATCAACGGAACGGCGGCTTCATGCCGTTCATCTGTGCGGCCATGCGGCGCATGGCGCCTTTTCGGGCCCCTTTGCCCATCATCTGCCGCATCATCTGCCGCATTTGGTCAAACTGACGCATCAGCGCGTTCACATCCTGGACGGTCACACCGGCGCCGGCGGCAATGCGCTTGCGGCGGCTGGCGTTCAAAATATCAGGATGCCGCCTTTCCTGGGGAGTCATGCTGCGAACGATGGCTTCGGGCTTTTTAAATGCGTTCTCGTCAATTTCCACATCTTTCAGCTTGCTGCCGATGCCTGGAATCATTCCCAGTACATTGGACAAGGGACCCATCTTTTTCATCTGCTGCATCTGGTCCAGGAAATCCTCCAGGTTGATATCCCCCGGATT
>JAFUGB010000053.1 GCA_017469605.1 Clostridia bacterium | reverse complement strand
CATTTCGGGCTTGATCAGGTCAGCGGGACGGCAGGTAATGACCTCGGCATCGCCAATGCATTTTTTGCGCACTTCCTCGTTAACCTCGCCGGGCAGGCGGCCATATTCGCCCCGCAGCAGGCCCTTGGACTCCTTGGAAACCATCTTATAGCGCTCACCGGACAGCACGTTCAGCACGGCCTGGGAGCCTACGATCTGGCTGGTGGGAGTCACCAGGGGCGGATAGCCGAAATCCTTGCGGACACGGGGCACTTCGCTGAGCACATCGTAATACTTATCCTCGGCGTTGGCCTGCTTCAGCTGGCTGATCAGGTTGCTCAGCATGCCGCCGGGCACCTGGTATACCAGGGTTTTGGCGTCGGTGTTCAGCACCTTGGGATCCAGGCTGCCCTGGGCTTTAAGCTTATCGGCCACCTTGCGGAAATGCTCGGAAGCCTTCAGCAGCTTGTTCATATCCAGGCCGGTATCAAACTCCGTGCCCGCAAAGGTGGCCACCATGGATTCGGTGGCGGGCTGGCTGGTGCCGCCGGCCAGCGGGCTCAAAGCGGTATCGATGATATCCACACCCGCCTGGGCGGCCATCAGATACACCATATCGCCGGTGCCGGTGGTATTATGGGTATGCAGGTGGATGGGCGCCTTGATGGTGGCCTTCAGCTTTTTCACCAGGGAATACGCGTCATAAGGCAGAAGCAGGTTGGCCATGTCCTTGATGCAGATGGAATCGGCGCCCATCTGCTCGATCTCCTTGGCCAGCTTGACAAAGTACTCCTCATTATGCACGGGACTGCTGGTATAGCTGATGCAGCCCTCCACCCAGCCGCCGGCCTTCTTAACGGCCTTCATGGCGCGCTCGATGTTGCGGGTATCGTTCAGGGCGTCAAAAATGCGCACCACGTCGATGCCGTTCTCCACCGATTTCTGGCAGAAAGCATCCACCACATCGTCAGCATAATGCTTGTAACCCAGCAGGTTCTGGCCGCGCAGCAGCATCTGCAGCTTGGTATTGGGCATATGCTTGCGCAGCTGGCGCAGGCGCTCCCAGGGATCCTCGTCCAGGAAGCGCATGCAGCTGTCAAAGGTAGCGCCGCCCCAGCATTCCAGGGACCAGTAGCCAATGCTGTCCAAGATCTCGCAGGCGGGCAGCATATCCTCCAGACGCATGCGGGTAGCCGCCTGGGACTGGTGGGCGTCACGCAGGATCGTATCGGTAATATTGATCTTAGGCATAGTTTTCCTCCATTAAGCCGCGCCGAACAGCGCCAGCAGCACGCCGGCAGCGATGGCGGAACCGATGACGCCGGCCACATTGGGACCCATGGCGTGCATCAGCAGGAAGTTGGCAGGATTGGCCTTCTGGCCTTCCTTCTGGCTGACGCGGGCGGCCATAGGCACGGCGGAAACGCCGGCGGAGCCGATCAGCGGGTTGATCTTTTCCTTGAGGAACAGGTTCATAAACTTGGCCAACAGCACGCCGCCCGCGGAACCGCAGCCAAAGGCAAAAATACCCCTGGCCATGATTTTGATGGTCTGCCAGGTCAGGAAGGTGTTGGCGGTGGCGGTGGCGCCCACGCAGGTGCCCAGGAAGATGGTGACGATGTTCATCAGCTCGTTCTGGGCGGTCTTATCCAGGCGGTCGGTAACGCCGCACTCATGCATCAGGTTGCCCAGCATCAGGCAGCCCACCAGGGGCGCGGCCGAGGGCACCAGCAGGGCCACAAAGATGGTAACCACGAAGGGGAAGATGATCTTTTCGGTCTTGGACACCTTGCGCAGGGGGCGCATGACAATTTGCCGCTCCTCCTGGGTGGTCAGCGCGCGCATAATGGGCGGCTGGATCACAGGCACCAGGGCCATGTAGGAATAGGCAGCCACGGCAATGGCGCCCAGCAGGTGGGGGGCCAGGCGGATGGCGGTATAGATGGCGGTGGGGCCGTCCGCGCCGCCGATGATGCCAATGGCGCCGGATTCAGCGGGCGTGAAGCCCAGCAGGCGGCTGAGAATGAACACGATGAAGATGCCCAGCTGCGCGGCAGCGCCCAGCAGCAGCGTCGTGGGATTGGCCAGCAGGGGGCCGAAATCGGTGCCCGCGCCCACGCCCAGGAAGATCAGGCAGGGATAAATGCCCAATTTGACGCCCAGGTACAGATAGTCCAGCAGGCCGGCCGAAACCGTGGTCATCACACCGTTGACCTCAATGGGTTCGCTGCCGGCCAGGGCCGCCCAATGCACATGGCCGCCGGCGAACAGCTCCTCATGGAACAGGTTGGCGCCGGGCAGGTTGGTGAGCAGCATGCCGAAGGAAATAGGCAGCAGCAGCAGGGGCTCAAACTTTTTAACGATGGCCAAATACGCCAGTACCAGCGCGATGGCAATCATCACCAGCGCTTTCCAGTTATCCCCAAGCATGGAGAAACCGGTCTGCTGGAGAAAATTCATAATCGTTTCCATGCTGTACCCTCCGCCTTACGCGATGGTCAGCAGCACGTCGCCGGACTGTACCGACTGGCCTTTGGTCACGTTGACGGCGCCCACGGTGCCATCCACGGGGGCCATGATCTCGTTTTCCATCTTCATGGCTTCCAGCATGACCAGGATATCGCCCTTCTTAACGGCCTGGCCGGGCTTGACGTTGACAGACAGGATGGTGCCGGGCATGGGGGCGT
>JAFUGB010000052.1 GCA_017469605.1 Clostridia bacterium | reverse complement strand
TCTTTACCTTGTCATAGCCCGCCGCCAGCACAGCGTCTATACCGGCCAGCGCCTCCTCCAGCCTGCCGCCCCGGGTGATATAGGCATAGCGCTCGGGATCCAGGGTATCCAGGCTGATGTTTACCCGGCGCACCCCGGCCTGCCGCAGCGGAAGCGCCAGCTCCGGCATGCGCAGGGCATTGGTGGTGATATCCACCTCCCGGATGCCCGGGACCGCCGCCGCCCGGCGGCAGATGCTGATAATATTAGGCTTTATCAGCGGCTCGCCTCCGGTGACGCGAACCTTGTTGACCCCCAGGGAGGCCGCCGCCCGCACCGCCAGGATCATTTCATCCTCAGTGAGCATCTGGTCATGGCGCAGCTTGCATACGCCCTCGGCGGGCATACAGTAGCGGCAGCGCAGGTTGCAAAGCTCAGTCACGGACAGGCGCAGGTAGGTGATCTCTCGTCCAAATCCATCCCGCATATCAGTACCTGCCATAGGTGCAGTTGGGGAAATGGCACTGGCCGCACAGCTGGCATAGCCCGCCATCCCCCAGCCGGATCAAATCGTCCTTTGTAAGCTTCAGCCCGGTATAAATCTGGGGCAGCAGCACGTCAAAAATGGTGGTGGGCATGCTGATGGCCGCGCCGGGCACGCCCAGCACCGGCACATCGCCCAGGTAGGCCGTCAGCGTCATATTGCCGGGCTGGCTGGGCACGCCGTGGCTGATCACATCGCAGCCCAGGCGGCGGATAGCGGCGGGCGTGAGATCGTCCGGATCCACCGACATGCCGCCGGAAAAGATCAAAAGATCGGCGCCGCGGCTGAGGAAATCCTTCGCCGCGTTCACCAGCATATCCAGGTCGTCGTCGCAAACCGTGGCCCCAATCACCTCGCCGGGATACCGGGACAGCTTTTTGCGGGCCACGGCTTCAAATTTATCCTGGATGCGGCCATGATAAATTTCCGAGCCCGTGATGATGATCCCGGCCTTCCGGGGCCGGTAAGGCAGCAAATCCAGCAGCTTCCTGCCGGCGCACAGCCGCTCGGCCTCAATGATCCGCGTCTCCTTGGTCACCAGCGGCACAATGCGCATGGAGGCCAGGCGCATGCCGGGCTGAACCGGATAATGATCCGGCAGGGTGGAAATGGTGATATCACCGATGGCGTTCACCGACCGCAGCAGATCGGTATCCACCCGCAGCATGCCTTCCCGGTCAGCCAGCAGCAATACCTTGCCCTCGGAAGGCGCGGTGTAATGGGCGCCCGCCACCTGCGCCATGGCGGCCATGCGCAGGGCGGCGTCCTCCTCATGGATCTCCCCGGCGTTTTCCTCCCATACAAACACCGTGCGCTTGCCGATGTCCAGCATATGGGGAATGTCCTCCGCCGTGATCACATGGCCGCGCCGGAAGGCCGGCCCCTTGAATCCATCCCGCATTTCGGTCAGGTCATGGCACAGCGTCAATCCAACGGCTTCCTCTACACGTACTTTTTTCATATTATATTATAAATCCTTTCAGCTTCTCGCCGGCGGCCAGCGGCCCGCTCCCGGCCGGGACAATGGCAAAGGCATTGCAGCCGATGGCCGAGGACAGCACCACGTTGCCCTGATCCTTGGGAACGGCCAGCCGCACCGTGCCATTGGACAGATCAACGGCTCCCCGCAGGAACCGGGTGCCCGGGCTTTTCTTTTGAAAGCCATTGGCCAGCGCCAGATCGATCATGGGCGGCTCGGCCTCCCGGCAGCCCGCCAGCCTGCGGACGGCAGGCAGGGCGCAGGCGCAGAAATTGGTGACCGAGGATGCCGGATTGCCGCTGAGGCCCAGCACCAGCTTATTGCCCTTTACACCGTAGGCGCAGGCCATACCGGGCTTCATATCCACGCCGCGCAGCAGGATTTCCACCCCGCAGCGCTCCATGGCCGCGGGCGTCACATCCCAATCGCACACCGATACGCCGCCGGTGAGCACCACAGCGTCGCAGCTTTCTAACCCCCGGGCGATCAAAGCGGCGATATCGGCCGCCTCATCCCCCGCCAGGCCCAGGTAATCCACCCGGCATCCCTGGCCCGTCAAAAGCGCCGCAAAGGAGGCGCGGTTCGCGTTGCGGATCTGTCCCGGGCCAGGCTGGTTCTCGGCCTCCACCACTTCGCTCCCGGTGGAAATCAGCCCAATAACAGGCTTGCGGTATACCAGCACCCGGGCAATGCCCTGGGCGGCCAGCGTGCCCGCCAGGCCGGCGTCAATCACCATGCCCTTGGGGGCCAGCAACGCGCCCGCCGTCACGTCCTCGCCCCGGCGCACAATGTTGTCCCCGGGCTTCAGCGGGCCAAACAGCGTAACCGTTTGATCGGTAAAATCCGTGCGCTCAAAGTTGATCACGCAGTCAGCGCCCGGGGGCACGGCCGCGCCGGTCATCAGGTGGGCCGCCGTACCGGCCGTTACGGGCAGCCTGCCCACCTGGCCCGCGGGGATGGTCTCGGTGATTTTCAGCGTCACCGGCTTTTCCCGGGAGGCTTGGGCGATGTCGGCCGCCCGCAGGGCGTAACCGTCGTAAGCCGACCGATCAAAGGAGGGCACATCCTCCGCCGCCTTCAGATCAAAGGCCAGCACCCGCCCGCCGCAGGCTTCCAGCGGCGCATACTCAATTTCCACCGGCGCGGCATACTTCAGCAGCAGCTGCCTGGCTTCCTGCCAGTTGGCATTTTCCAGCATATGGATTTCTCCTTGTATTATTAAAATCCGCGCGTCCCAAAGGACACGCGGATAAAAGCCGTATAAACAGCTGGTCGCATCTCCTTTTCAAACGCGGAGGCGATGCCGTTTCCAGCGCCGCCCCGGCCTGCCCGCCATAGCATACCGCCTTAGGCAAAGGGTCTCGAAGATGCTTCTATTATGCCACAATATATCAATATACGTCAACAGGATTATTTCAGCAAGCCTTCCATTTTTTCGCCCGCCCTGTAAAGCGCCTGGGCCGTAAGGACCAACTCCCTGCGCTCCTGGGGCCAGAGGAACGCAGGCGCGCGCCAGCCGCCGTCCAGCGCCGTCTCCAGCGCCTGCAGCATGGGCCGGTCGGCGCCGTACAGGCGCAGCCCCTCCATGGCCGGGATCAGGCCGCGCTCGGCCAATGCCCGCTGAGTTTCCTCCGCGGCAAGATCGCTTAAAAAAGCGGCGCCCCGGTTTTTTTCGCCGCACAGCATGCCGTAGAGCACCAGATCGGTGGCAGGCGCGGCCGCGACCACCCGGTAGCTCAGCTCCTTCGCCGCGGCGGCCTGGGCCTGGGCCACGGTGAGCAGCGCCGCTTCCCCCGCCTGGAAACGGCGAAAGGCGTCGGCCGCCGGGCAGAATACGCCGCCTTCCGGCGCGTTCATGGCCCCCAGCGCCAGCGCGCCAAAGTCATCGTCAGCCGCAAAGGACCCGGGCCAGGTCAGCGCGGGCGATGGGGTCGCGGCGGGATCGGGCGTGGGCGGCACGCCAAACAGGCTGCGGGGCGCGGCGGTAACGCTTTCCCGCGCAGGCGCCAGCAGGGCATAGCCCGACATGCACAGGGGGATGGCCTGGCCGGCAGGCACCTCCCGGCCGGCATTGAATACCAGCACATCGGGCGGCGCGGACGCCATTTGCTCCACATCCTGTGCAGACACCGTCCGGAGCCATACGCTGACCCCCGGATGCCGGCGCCCATAGGCCGCGGCCTGCTGGCGCAGCCATGCCGCCGCGCCGGGCAATTCGCCATAGAGCCATACCGTAGTCAGCTGCCGTTCGGGCTTTTTCACGCCGGGGGGCATGGCTTCGCCGCCATACAGGATATGGTTTTTGAGACCGGGAAAGGCCATGGTCAGCAGCGCCGTCGCCGCCATGGCTGCCGCAAAGACCGCCAGCTTTCCTTTTTTCCGCTTTTTCATGCGCCCCTTTCCCGTCTGCATGGATATACAAACGCAAAAAAATTAAAATTTTTCGCCAAAATGTTACAGATAAGCATTGATTCCGTGATTATTTTGTAATAGAATATGAACGGATTCTTTTAAAATTATTCAGCAGGAGGAGGGCTTATGAACAAAAGCAGGCATTTTTCATGGACAGCCGCCCTGCGTGCGCTGAGCCTGTGCCTTGTACTGCTGGTTTTTGCCGCCCCCCGGCCTGCCCACGCCAGCACCAAATATATCAAAACCACAGCCAGCGTAAACGTGCGCAAATCGGCTTCCGCCAGCGCCAGCCTGCTGGGCAAGGCCGCCAAGGGCGCCGTGCTGAAAAGCGCTGGCTCCACCACCAAAAACGATACCAAGTGGTATAAGGTTACCTTTAACGGCAAAACCGGCTATGTCATGGCCAAGTACTGCAAATCCTCCACCGAATCGGAATACAAGTATTACATCAACAAATCCAGCGCCTCCTCCACCTCCGGTTCTTCCTCCAGCTCTTCCTCCTCTTCTTCCTCCTCTTCCACCGGCTCGGTGGCCAAAGGCACGCTGGCCGTCACCAGGAAGGAAAAGGTCATCCTGCGCGCCGCGGGCAAGGCCAGCGGAAAGCAGTTGGCCGTCATCTACAGCAAAAACACGCTGTGCACCCTGCAGGGAAAAACCAATACTTCGGACGGATACGTATGGTACAGCGTAAAGGCAGAAGGTCAAACGGGATGGATCCGGGGCGACCTGATCCGCATCCTCAGCAAATCCGAGGCAGCCGCCTACGAAAAAAAGGCCAGCGGCTCCAAAACGCTCTATGAGCCCGAGCTGGCCGACTGGAAAAAGGACGGGGTCAACAAGATCTTTTACAAGGGCTGCGTGGCTACTCTAACCGATGTAAAAACCGGCATCAGCTTTAAAATCAAGCGCTGGTCCGGCGGCCTGCACGCCGACGTGGAGCCCCGTACCGCCGCCGATACCGCTAAACTGTGCAAGGTATACGGCGTAAAAACCGCCCAGGAAATCAGCGACAGGAACCTGTACCAGCGCCGCTCCATCCTGATCACGGTGGGGGGGCATACCTATGCCGCCTCCATGTACGGCGTGCCCCATAACTATCCGGCCGGCGATACCATTGCCAATAACAAATTCAACGGCCAGTTCTGCGTGC
>JAFUGB010000051.1 GCA_017469605.1 Clostridia bacterium | reverse complement strand
TTGTTTCAGTTTCTTCAACCGCTTGGCCATTGACCGTTACGCCGCTGTAAACCTTGTTATTCACACCGCATTCCACAATTCTATAATCGTACACATTATCTGCGTCCGGAAAATCAATTACGGCAGTTTCGCCTGGTTTCAGCATGAACACGTTCTTATAGGTCATTCCGTCGATGTGCAATTCCGATTTATAGGTGACCAGCGAAACTGTATTTATATAATATACAATCCTATTCAGAAGGTCACCCTGTTCCAGCAGGATCTCCCGATCCAAATTGTCCTTTTTCCTGTAATAAATCTGATATGGGAACTCGGCCAAAACGGATTCTGTGGAATCCACGCCGTCAAGCTTCTTGGTCAGCTCCACCGTACCGGGCTTTACCGAAGCCAGGTTGAAGCGCATATGCAGGTTGGACGCGCCCGCGCCGCGCTCCATGTAAAAGATGCGCATAGTGTGGGTGGTATAATCCTTGAAGATGGTTTTTCCCTCATCGAAATACCTGCCCAGGAACTCAGCAACTTCTTCATCGGTGGCGCCAGGCTTGCGGCCGCGATAGTTAGCCTCATAAAGGGCGCGAAGGGTTGTTTTTGTTCCATTTACATTGACAGCGCCGGTGGAAAAGTTAACCGATCCCGGCAGGGCGCTGTGAATGCCGCCCAAGTCAATGACCAATTCACCATCCACATACAGCCAGAAGTCATCGTCGCCGGTAAATTCATAAATGATATCATGTCCCCAGTCGTCCAAACCGTTGGCCGTTTGTGTGAAGGATGCTTCAATTTCCACACCGAAGTAGTAATCGGGATTGCGAACCAGGTACATTTGCTCGTACTTTCGCGGATCGCTGTCAGGAAGCTGTTTCAGCGTCGCGTCATAGAGGTTTTTGGGATTTGCAGACGAAAACACACCGGCTTCCAGGTTATTAAACGGCATAAACTGACCATGCTTCAGGGAATTTTTATTATCCCCGTCCATGGTACCGAGCTCCTTATAAACCGTGAAATAACCTGTATTCGTATCCAAGCTTGCGAAGTTCTGCGAGCTGTCAAACTCAAAATAACCGCTGCCGCTGTAGGTGCTGGCAATGAAAAGGTGATTGACCTCCTGGGCTTTGGAATACAAGTTCTTCATGGATTCGCCCTTGCTATTCTTCGGATATCCATCTCTCCCCAGATCGGTGGACAGCAGATTAGGCTGTGTATAGTTGACCGCACCGCCTGCATTGCTGGCAAAGAAGGTGTCCGCCTCATTATATCCATTGACCTTGGTTCCAAAGTCTACGATCTTCATGGTAATGCCATACTGGGTATGGTCAACGGTTGGCACCATATGCAGCACGTCATCCACGGGGATATCCTGCATAACGGCAAAATAGAAATCGTCTGCCTCGAAAAGCGGGCAGGAAACGACCTTTCCATCCTCCACCTTTAATCCTGCGTATGCGTAATTGCCCTCATCCCAAGCCACGATGTTGGAATAATAGTATCCGTTGCGGCGTCCGGTCATGTTAATACCAATGTTATCGTTTGCCAGTATCTGGCCGCCGGAAACCTGTGGCGCAATATACTTTTCCGAATACTGGTTATACATCTCATAGTAATAGTTGGGATCATTGGTACCTTCCCAATAATACTCCACAAAGTTCCAGAGCAGGGTATTAATCCTGCCGCCAATCCATTGAATGGAGTCGCCGCTTTCATAGCAGGGCACCAGGGTTCCATCATGGTCAATGGCATAGAACACGTATTTCTTCTTTGTATCATCCCAGGTACGGGTATAAACAATAATTCTGGAGCCGTTGGTGACGTTGAGATCGGAAACGCTGACCTTGCTGGCGGAATAGGTCATGAAGTACTCCGGCGTAAGTTCGGACAGTTCAACAAGCTTCAGCCATTCACTGCCGGCACTGCCGCCCGTTTTAAAGCCTTTTTCCACGGTTCCACTATACGTTAGCGTGGTATTATTCGCCTTCAGGCAGATTTCCCCGGTATGGGCGCCCGTGCCCGGGACAACCTGAAGCTTACACGCATCATCCGGCGTGTTGACCAGGGCCAAGCCGTTCTCTTCCACTTTAAGATATCTTGTGCTTCCGTCTACGCTGGCCGTTACATAATAACTGTCTCCATCAATCCATTTAAAGGTCCACATGGATATTTCACTGTTATTGGGAACAAACAGCTTATCCTCATTTTTTACGGCCTTTGCCATGACGGTCAGCGGCAGAGCTTCCAGAGCATTGCCGGATAAGGAACTTGCCATCATGGCTCTGCCTGATACACCGCCGTTCCAGTTCATCAGGCCGTAGCTTTTCCCATCAAGCCCATAGGGATCAGAATCGGTGGTAATATAATACCAGAGATATATCTTGTTATTGTTGTCCCCAGCATTATTCCACGCCGCGAAAGACGCGCCATTTGCGCCACCCTGCATATTACAATAGAAACCGTCACCTCCTTTTAAGCGGAACGTGTTGGCCGCATTGCCAAACGGTTCAATTGTAAAAGGGGTTGCTCCCTCCGGGTCTTCTGTAAGGTTTAAACTGTTACTTGACTGAACAATATATTGCTTTGCATCGCCATTCAGACAATAAACCTTAACCTGATCACTTTTTCCACTTGTGAACTCAAAATAGTACATGGCAGCTTTCGCAGTCTCACTGGGATAGTTCATCGGCGGTTTTGTTTTGGTAATCCCTGTACGAGTGGCGTTTATCTGTGTAATGCTGTTTGTATAATAGTAACCATCTATATGGCTCATATAGAAGCCAACGCCCGAGCTGCTTAATTCCGCAAGTTCATCTACAGAGGATACCTTCGTCCACCATAGCGGAACAGCTTGCGGACCAGTCACGATGGCATAGGCGGAAAAGCCGCTGGCGCTGAAGGTAACAACATTCCCCTCCGTTGCGGCCGCAACCTGCTCGGATTCTTCGGATATTTCGTCGAAATGCACCACGGAAAACGCTTCCGAATTGCTCTCCGCGTCAAGCAATTGGATAGAAACCTGCACTGGCACAGCAGGCTGGTATTTTGCGCCTTCACCATCTACAATGGAAATATCAAAGACACGGGCGTAATCAAAGCCCGCCGCGTCCAAAACCACAGCCGTTCGGCCGACGTATTCCGCGTAGGCTTCCCCATGCAGCTCAACAACCTCAAGCTCCGCGCCATCCGGCAGCTCAGCATCCCTCTCATACGTCAGCGTGATCTTATATGTATTCCCATCGCTGGCTTCTACCACTTTCTCCAGCGTATACCCCGCGACCACGTATATAGAAAAGCTGTCTGTGGTAAATTCAACGGCTTCTCCATTGACTGAGGTTTCCATTTCATAAATGGTATAAGCGTCATCCTCTTCGCCTTCCACAAAGTGCAGGACGCCAATATTCTCATAATCATTCAGCGCTTCGCCGATCAGGCGGATATTGACCTCCACGTCACCAATGGGCTCATAGACCAGATCATGATCGTCCCGGTCCACAATCCTGATATCAAAGATCCGGGCAAAATCGAGATTTTCGGCCTTTGCCCCCAGCTTTTCAACGGTATTTTCTACGTATTCCCCATATCCTTCATCGCCGCTCAGCAGCTCGGATACAAGCAGTTCGGTTCCCGTCATGGGAATTCCAGCTGTATTGTGATAAATTACCTCAATAGCGTATACGTTACCGTCGCTGGCAACCAGGTTTTGGGTAAGCACGGTTTGAGTAACCGCATACACGCTGAATCCATCGGCAATAAACCTTACTGTATCCCCTTCCACAGTAAAGTCGGTGATTTCAAGCCCGGTGCCATCATCCAGAATATGCCAGACATGCAGCTCTTCGGCCTCCGCGATACCAGCGCTGGTAATTGCCACATCCACCGGATGATCCGTGTCCGGCTGATACTCGTCTTCGTCTTCCCTGATGGTGATATCATATGCCGCCAGCAGCTCGCCCTCAAGCTCAGGCGCAGCGGGGAGAATTTCGGCCTCGGACGCTTTGGGCATCATACCGTTCAAGACAACATTTTCCGTTTCAAAATATTTTCTGCGGTAGCCGGTATCCAGCACCAGAGCAAAGCCCTCGCTGTCCGCCAGGGAAACGGTCATGTCGCCTGTTTCTTCCTTCTTGGCAAGGACGGTATCAATTTCCTCGTTTTTCACACTGTACACAACCAGCTGCTCACGGCTGCCAAGCTCCATATCAGCGCCCACCTTTACCCATAGGTTAACCAGCCTGCCCAGCAAGCTGTCGCAGCTGACAGTATAAGCGTTGATGGCCTCCAAGCCCTCCTCCAGAGATACGTCAATGGCTGTATAGGCCGGACGAAGCAGGCTGCTAAGGCCCTGCAAAGAGTAAGTAACGGCGTCACTGGTCCAGTTGAGCAGCGTACGCAGAATGCTGCCAAAGCCGAATACGGAGAAGGAATCAGCGGTAAAGATAACCATGCCCTCTGCCGTAACGGTACTTTCCACCTTTTCCGCACCATTGCCGCCAAAGTGCACCACTTCCATGGCTTCAGCCGCTGCATCGGCATCCAACAGCTCCACAATAACCTGGACAGGCGTTTGAGGCTCTATTTTCATGCCATCCTTTATGATACTGATATCCAGGAACTTGGTATAAAATACTGTATCGTCTTCAGACCAGTTGAGGACAGCGGCAGTTTCGGCCAAATAATCGTCATCCGGTATTTCGGTTACAGCCAACTCAGCCCCCTCAGGAATGCCCGCGCGGCTGTCATAATTCAATGTGATTTTATAGGTTGCGCCATCAATGCTGACCGTTTTTTCAATGGATTTGGTGACCGCATACACCGAGAAACTTTCGGCATCGAATGTGATCCAGCCATCCAAAGCGGACACAGACTCCACCAACTCAGGCTGGGAAGTTATCGTTTCCATATGGTATACATTCAGTTCATCAGAACCAAAGGCTTCGTTATAGAAGTGCAGCTGCACCTTTTTATCGGCAGGCTGCCAGGTTTTGCCCTTTTGGCGCTGCTTTTCGTTGGCGTAAATATTGATGTCGTAGGCCGCAAGCACTTCTTCGCCGTCAATATCAACCGTAACGGGAATGGCTTCCACAATGCCGTTGCCCGGAATTTTCCCGGTAAGGTAAATATCCGCGTTGGCCCAAAGCGCGCCGTTATCCACAAGCTGCACCGGCGGTTCGGCCACCTTCACAATGGCAATGCCCTTGGCCCCTTTAAAGGCCAGGTTCAAAGCGATGCGGTCCCCGATCTTAAGATCGTCCTGTATCAGCGTGACAAGCTGGTTGTCAATAACGGTGTAGGCAGCCAGCGTTTCGCCCTCGGCCAGTTCAGGCAGCGCGGTGACGACGGTCTCCACCGACAGGTCGGTATTGTTTTTGATGCTGTCCACCGTCCAGGCTTCCAGCACGGTGCGGGTGCTGTCCCCCGCCACGCTGTAATTAACGTGCGCCGAGGGCTTCTGGTTCTTTTTATGGTAGCCAAAGATCGATACCGACACGTAATCGCCGCTATCGCTGTAAAGGTAATCCGCGTTTGCTTTTTTTTCATCCAGATTGGAAGCGACAGAGGTATAAACGGCCAGCACGGTCAAATCGCCGGTAACCGGCGTTTGATCTGTAATCCTTTTCCCCTCCGCGTACCAGCCGATAAAACGCTTTCCCGCTTTTTCGGGGACGGCGGGAAAATCCGCAACCGCCGCGCCGTCAGCCACAAAAAGCGTAAGCAGCGTTTCTTCCTCCGTTTCAAAACGGACCGTATGGTAGTCTGCCGTTTCAAAAACATCCGAAATGGCTTCCTGCCATCCGGCAAAGGAATCCCCTGCCGCGGCGCCAGCCGACAGCGGCTGAAGGATCATCAGCGCTGCCAGCGCAAATGCCATCATTCTGTCTATCAATCTACTCATTCTTTGGGCCTTCTTCAATTGCTTGGATGAAGTCATTTTGTTAGGAAAGCTTACTTATACAAAACCCGCACGCGGAATTCCCTGGCGAGATTGTCCGCCGTGGCCGCGTAAGCATATGTATTGCTTTCCCCGCGGGCAACCTCTTCCCAATGATCGCTTTCAAAAATTTCCCAGATATAAAGCACCTGGTTAACGCCGTCGCTGCCCTCCAGAACGGCCGTCAGCTGGATCATTTCACCATCCACAACGTTTTCTCCCGCGGTGGTAACAATGGCAACAGCGCCAATTTGGGGCGCATGCGTTTCAGTTTTCCCCGCGGCTTCAGCTTCTTCAGCGATTTCAGGCTCTTCCTCCCTTACGGAAGGATCAATATCCGCTCCTTCATC
>JAFUGB010000050.1 GCA_017469605.1 Clostridia bacterium | reverse complement strand
GGACAACAACCCCGAAATGTTCCGCAATATTGGCCCTGATACCGGTTTTGACTGCGTGGATAACTACGCTCCCTCCGCACAAACCGCCGCTTTCCTGGGTGCGCTGAAGGACGCGGACAAGCTGCCCAAAACAATCCTGTACAGCCTGAACACCAACGACAACGCCGCCATCGATTCCATCCTGGGCTGCTTCCAGAGCGACGAAGCCGTGGGCTATATCCAGCACGGTTCCGCCTGGTGGTTCAATGACCACTTTGACGGCATGAGCGAGCAGATCAAGTCGCTGGCCCATCTGGGGTATCTGGCGGGCTTTGTGGGCATGCTTACCGACAGCCGTTCCTTCCTGAGCTATCCCCGCCATGAATACTTCCGCCGCATCCTGTGCCGCATCTTCGGCCAGTGGGTGGAGGAAGGCTTCTATCCCGAGGATATGGACACGCTGAAGGAAATCGTAACCAACATCAGCTATGGCAACGCCAAACGGTATTTCAGTTTCGCCAAGAAAGAAATCTGATTATTTCGGAAATGGGGCTGTTGCACAAAGAAAAAGTGCAGCAGCCCCATTTTTTTCATGATCTTTTCGCCTGATGGCTTGTACCATTCTTGTTCTATTCCCCTTCTGGCGGAGGTCATAAAAACGCTGAACGGTGAATATGAACTGACGCTGGTACATAAACTCTGTGCTGCAAGAAGCCTACCAAGGTATCACCCTGATGAACGACTACACGAACGGCGAGTTCCCGGTGCTGAAGCCCGGTGCGAATATCATTAGCTGGACAAGAAACGTGACGAAGGTGATTGTCAGGCCGAATTGGTGGTTTTATAACGGATTCTACCTTCCAAAACCTGCTGTTCCATGCTATATTTATATTGGTATTCAGGCCGATAACTCGGAATTTGAAAGGATGAAATAATATGCTTAGGCTTACGGAAGTTACTGAAGATAATGACCGTGGACACGATGGAAGTTCCGCGCCTGGCGGATCAATTTTGTTTCCCGCTGTATGCCAGTGCCAAGGAAGCCGTCCGGCAGTACAGGGACCCCCTGGAAGACCCGAATCACACTTATACGCAATATCTGGTAATGACGGTTCTTTGGGAATTGGACGGGATGACGGAGCGTGCGCCGGGAAAGAAGGTGCATCTCAGTTCCGGCACGCTGGCCCCGCTGCTCAAATGCCTGGATAGGGCGGGATACGTGAACCGCGTCAGGGCGGACAACGACGAGCGGATGCTGTACCTGACCCTCACGGAGAAGGGCGAGGCGCTAAAGGAAAAGGCGAAGCGGATTCCCGGGGCCATGCAGGGCTGCATCCCGCTTTCCAAGGAAGAGCTTGCGCTGCTGCGCGCCCTGCTGAACCGGGCACTGGATGCAATGGATGCTCAGGATGAGGAGGAATAAAAATGATCTATGATGGTATGATGAATACAGAAGTGATCCTGGAGATCCTGATCCCTTTTATCGGCACCAGCCTGGGCGCGGCCATGGTATTCGTGCTGAAAAAGAGTATCTCCGATCATCTTCAAAAAATCCTGACCGGCTTTGCGGCAGGCGTCATGGTGGCAGCCTCCTTCTGGAGCCTGCTGCAGCCCGCGCTGGAAAGCAGCGAGCACATGGGAACGCTATCCTTCCTGCCCGCTGCCGTAGGCTTCCTGGTGGGTGTGGGCTTCCTGCTGCAGCTGGATGAAATCACGCCGCACATGCACTTTAACAACCAGGACGAGGGCCCCAAATCCGGTCTCAAGCGCACCACAAAGCTGATCCTGGCTGTGACGCTGCACAACATCCCGGAGGGCATGGCCGTGGGCGTGGTGTACGCGGGTTTCCTGTCCGGCAACGCCGGAATCACCTCCGCTGGCGCTTTGGCGTTGTCCCTGGGCATCGCCATTCAGAACTTCCCGGAAGGAGCCATCGTATCCATGCCGCTGCGGGCGGAGGGAATGAACAAGGGAAAGACCTTCCTGTTCGGCGTTCTGTCTGGCGTTGTGGAGCCCATCGCCGCCGCCATCACGATCCTGGCCGCAGGAACGGTGGTCCCCATCATGCCCTACCTGCTGGCCTTCGCCGCCGGAGCCATGATGTATGTGGTGGTGGAGGAGCTGATCCCGGAAATGTCCGAAGGCAAGCATTCCAACTGGGGAACCATTGCCTTTTCCCTGGGCTTTGTGCTGATGATGGTGCTGGATGTAGCGCTCGGATAAAACAAGCGAAAGAAAGGCGTTTGTTCCCGGCTTTCCCAGTATCAACAGGTGAAAGAAGCCGGTTATCTTGGCGTGGAATCCGGTTACAGGCAACAAAACAGGCGTGACTGTTGCGGTCACGCCTGTTTCACATTCCTTTTTGCCGGTTGCTGCCTGCCCCAAGGCACCTTCCTTCGGAGGGGTACCCAACATATAATTCGCGTCTTTTACCCTAAATATTGCTGTTCTCAAATATTATAAAACGTATTTTTCAACGGCCTTGGCCATGCCGTCCTGATCGTTTGTATCGGTCACATATCGCACCCTGGCCTTCACGGCATCGGCGGCGTTGCCCATGGCTACGCCCAAGCCTGC
>JAFUGB010000049.1 GCA_017469605.1 Clostridia bacterium | reverse complement strand
ATTCGCTTTCATCGGGGATCACGGGCAGCAGCGCGCGCTCGGCCAGGGCGCCATGGCCGATCTCGCGGCGGCCGGGCGCCTTCATGCGGCCGGCTTCACCGGTGGCATAGGGCGGCATATTGTAGTGGTGGATATAGCGCTTGCTCTCCTCATTGGAAAGGCCGTCCAGCACCTGCACCTCGCGCAGGGAGCCCAGGGTGGTTACAGTCAGCGCTTGGGTCTGGCCGCGGGTGAACACGGCGCTGCCGTGGGTGCGGGCCAGCACGCCGGTTTCGCACCAGATGGGACGGATTTCCTTGATCTGGCGGCCATCGGCACGGATGCCCTGGTCCAGGATACGGCGGCGCATCACGTCTTTGTTCAGGTAGTACAGGGCGTCGGCCACCTCGGCTTCGCGGCCGGGGAAAACATCGGCAAAATGCGCCAGGGTTTCGGCCTTCACCTGGTCCTCACGCTGGCCGCGCTCGGCGCGGTCAAAGGTGTCAAAGGACCAGACGGCCTTGTCATAGGCGAATTCGCGTACAGCGGCGGTGACGTCGTCGCCGGTGACGTTCAGCGGGAAATCGCGCTTTTCCTTGCCGATTTCAGCGATGATCTTTTCCTGGAAGGCGACCAATTCCTTAATGGCTTCGTGGGCAAACAGGATGGCGTCCAGCATCACATCTTCCGAAACCTCGTTGGCGCCGGCTTCCACCATCATGATGGCGTCCTTGGTGCCGGCCACGTACAGGCTGATGCGGCTCTTCTCGCGCTGCTCCTCATTGGGCATCAGCAAATACTTGCCGTCCACCATGCCAACGTGCACGGAACCCGTGGGGCCGGCCCAGGGGATATCGCTGATGGCCAAGGCGATGGAGGAACCCAGCATGGCGGGGATTTCCGGGGGAATATTGGTATCCACAGACAGGGCGGTGGCCACCACCTGCACGTCGTTGCGCATGCCCTTGGGGAACAGGGGGCGCAGGGGACGGTCGATCAGGCGGCAGGTCAGCGTCGCCTTTTCGGTGGGACGGCCTTCACGCTTGATGAAGCCGCCGGGAATCTTGCCCACGGCATACTGCTTTTCTTCAAAGTCCACGGCCAGGGGGAAGAAATCCACGCCTTCCCGCGGCGTATCGGACGCGCATACGTTGACCAGCACGGCGGTATCGCCCATGCGGACCAGCACGCTGCCATCGGCCTGTTCGGCATAGTGGCCGAAGTTAAAGGACAGCGGATAGCCCGCAAACTCCATGGTGTAAGTTTTGTTTTCCATTGTTTTTTTCTCTCTCCTCCACATCTTCATCCAGACACGGCGCACCTGCATCCGTGTCCATTACACAAAAGGCTAACGGAGCTTGGCGCAAGATACGCCAAAGCGCTCCGTTAGCCTTTTTTTGCGCTTACTTGCGCAGACCCAGCTGAGCCACCAGCGCGCGGTAACGCTCGATGTCGGTCTTCTTCAGATAGTCCAGCAGACCACGGCGCTGGCCTACCATGAGCAGCAGGCCGCGACGGCTGTGATGGTCGTTCTTGTTCAGCTTCAGATGCTCGTTCAGATGATTGATGCGAGCGGTCAGCAGAGCGACCTGAACTTCAGGGGAACCGGTGTCGCCTTCATGGCGGGCGTACTGCTGCATGATTTCAGCCTTGTTGATGGTCATAGGTTTTTCCTCCTCTTGGGGGTGGCGCCCCATTTTCGTAATTGCCGTATACGCAGCAGGCCGTTGGAGTATCGGCGCCCCGCGCAAGCGGTTCATAAAAACCACGCCTACCATTTTATCATGGCCGGCGCGGTTTGTAAACATGTATTTTGATGAAATTTCAGGCTTTCGGGCAGCAAATGCGTGCCCTGCCCGGCTTGGGGCGAAAGCCTTTCCGGCTTCCGGACGCCTCAGCCCAGGGAACGGGTCTCGGTGATCTCGTAGAACATTTCGGTGCCCTGGGGAGCGATCTCCTTGAGGGCGGCGATCAGGTCGGCGTCGGTAACGGCTTCCAGCTTCATGCGGGCGCCGGCGGTGGCGTAGGTGGAAGCGCCTTCACCGGCGGGCACGGGAGCGTACATGGCCATGAGGGCGCTGCCGTTTTCAATGTTGGCGGTGGTTTGGTTGGGGGCCAGGCCCAGCTGCAGGTAGTAGGTATCGTTCAGCTTCACGCAGCTGAAAATGTAGAAGCCAATGTTGGGAGTGCCGTCCGGATTGACGGAGGCGATGGCAAAGAAGCCGTCGTAGCTGTTGATGGAATTCATCAGGTCATCGCCGGTCAGGGCGGCGGCGCCGTAAAAATCGGCCACGGAGGCGGAGGATACGGCGTCAGCGGCGGTTTCGCCCAGGGCGGGCAGGGTGAGCATGCACAGGGCCAGGATGATTACGAGCAGTTTTTTCATGGGATTACGCTCCTTTTTGTTTAATACATATATTATAATTCTTTTGGTACCGGAGCGTCAAGCGGGGGCTGTAAAATCATGAAAAAGCATTGCGCGCGGCGCCTGAAAGATGTAAAATATACGCAAAGCGGCATAAAACCCGGCAAATGCGTTTTATTGGGAGAAGCAAACGATGGGACAAATGATTGAAGGCAGATGGGATTGCACTTCCTGCGGGAAGAAAATGATTCTGGGGCGGTACAGCCATTGCCCGGGCTGCGGCAAGGGCCGGGGCACCGATGTGAAATTCTATGTGGCCGATCCGGATGCCGTGGTGGCGGCGGATGTGCCCGAAAAGGGCCCGGACTGGATGTGCGAATACTGCCAGTCCTACGCGCCGGACAGCGCCGGATACTGTCCCAACTGCGGCGCGCCGCGGTCGGGAAAAACCTATCATGAAATCCAGAAGGAAAAGGAGCAGGCCCAGACCGAAACGGTATCCGCCGTGCCCCAGCGCTCGGCGGCGCGCAAGCGCAGCCCGATCCCCTTCCTGATCCTGGCGGCCATCGCGGTGTTCTTCCTGGTCAGCCAAATGATGCCCCGCAGCGCCGACGCCCGGATCACCGCCAAGGCGTGGCAGCGGGACATCGCCGTGCAAAGCTACCAATGGGTGGACGAGGCCGATTGGTATCTGCCCAGCGGGGCGGTGCTTACGGAGAGCCGGCGGGAGATCCGGGATTATGAGGATGTGCTGGATCATTATGAAACCCGCAGCCGTCAGGTGCCCGAGCAATATATTTCGGGCTACAGCACGGAGTACCGGGACATGGGCAACGGTTATTTCCAGTCCTACCAGGTGCCCCAGTACGCCAACCGTTACCGCACCGAGTATTATGACGAGGCTGTTTACCGGCAGGAGCCCATCTACGATACCCGGTATTATTACCGGATCCAGCGCTGGGTGTACGGCCGCACGCTGACGGCATCCGGGACAGATAACGAGCCCTATTGGCCGGAAGCGGCGCTGGACCCGGAAACCGAGCGGGAAAACGGCCGTTCCGAACAGTACGCCCTTCGGTGTGAGGGCGACAAGGGCACCTATACCGCCAACCTGACGCTGGAGCGATGGCTGGCGTTCCGGGTGGGCGACCGGGTAAACCTGAAGGTCAGCAGCGGCGGCGCCGTGCTGGATATCACAAAGGCCAAATAAAAAAGGGGCTGTCTCCTTCGCCAAAATCTTCGTTTGGCGTTTTGAGACAGCCCCTTTTATCTGTAAGGTCAGCCCTGCAGGCCGCGGGCCTGGCGATCCATATCCTCAATGACGATATCATAGATTTCGCCCAGGGTGGAGCAGTATTCCAGCACTTTCCAGGGCTCGTTGGTGTGGTAATGGAGCTTGATCAATTCATCATCGCCCACCACCAGCAGGCAATCGCCTTCAAAGTTTTCGCGGATATACGCGTTGATCTTATCCTCATCCAGATCCTGACCCTCGATGAGCATCTGGGTATCGTATCTGTATTCAGTTTCTTCTTCATTCATGTTCATTTCGGTTTGCTGATCCATGTTTTTTACCTCCTTTCCCGGCCATTATACAGCTTTT
>JAFUGB010000048.1 GCA_017469605.1 Clostridia bacterium | reverse complement strand
TGTGTGCTTACTCGCTCCGTCCAAAGTGGCCGCCTCATCCAGGGATTTGGGGATGGTATCAAAGAAACCCTTGGCGATGTAATAATTCAGCGCCGCGCCGCCGGAATACACCAGGATCAGGGCCAGCAGCGTCTGGTCCAGGCCGATGGCCTTCATAAAATGATAGATAGCGATCATGCTCATGAAGCCGGGGAACATGCCCAATATCAGGCTGATATTCATGATGGCCTTGCGGCTTTTGAACCTCAGGCGGGAATAGACGTAGGCCACCATCAGCGTCAGGATCGTGGTGATCAGGCAGGAGCAAATCGCCACGAACAGCGTGTTCAGGAACCAGCGAGGGAAATTGAACAGCCGGATATCCGTAAACAGCCGTGTGTAATTGTCCAAAGTAAATGCCTTGGGCCACAGGTAGGGTGTATAAGCGCCCGGTTCTTTTCGGAAGGAAGATATCAGCAGCCAGAACACCGGCAGCATCCACAGGATGGACAGCACGGTCAACAGGGTATGAAGCCCGATGGAGGCGCGGAGCTTTCGTCTGTTCACATGCCGATTACTCATTGGAACATATCCTCCTTTTTCACCGCGCCGGTGCGGTTATAGACCGCCAGGGAGCAAATGGACACGATCATGAAGATGAAGATCCCGATGGTGGAGGCCAGGGCGTAGTCATGCTGATCCACGGTGAGCTTATACAGCCAAGTGACCAGCAAATCGGTTTTGCCCGCCTGGTAATAATCCAGGCTTGCCGGGCCGCCTGCCGTCAAAAGATAGATCACGTTGAAATTGTTGATATTGCCGACAAAGGTGGTGATGGTGGCCGGAGCGGTGACGAAGATCATGTAGGGCAGCGTGATGCTGATAAAGCGTCGCACCGGTCCCGCCCCATCGATGGAGGCGCTTTCATATAATTCCTCCGGCACATTCATCAATACCCCGGAAAATGTCATCATCGTATAAGGAATACCGATCCACATGTTGACCACGATCACCACGATGCGGGAAAGCGTCACGTCCGTCAGGAAGGGCAGCGGTGTTTTGATCCATCCCAGCTCCATCAGCGCCACGTTGACGGCCCCGGTGGGCTCCAGCGCCCTGGAAACCAGCAGGAGGGAAACAAACTGCGGAATGGCAATGGGGATCATGAACCAAGTGCGCCACATTTTCTTCGCCCTCACCAGCTTGTGATTGATGATGATGGCCAGGATCATGCCGAAAATGTAATTGGTGAAGGTGGCGAAAATCGCCCACACGACGGTCCAGCCCAGAATACCGGTAAAGGTTCGGGTCTTGGTAGCGTTGCCCAAGAAAATATCGGTCACATTCTGCAAGCCCGTCCAGGTAAACAGGTTGCCGGGCGGCTGATGGTTGGCGTCAAAGTTAGTAAAGGCGATCAGGATCATAAAGATGATCGGCAGCACCGTGAACAGCAACAGCGTGGTCATAGGCGCGGCCAGCAGCGTCACATGGAATCGCTCGTTCAGCAGCGCTTCCCCATCCTCCCGAAGGGATGGGATAGGCTTTCCCACCTTCTCCAGCTGATAGAGACGGGCGGCCGTTTTCAGGTTCATGACCCACAGACAGAGGAACAGCACCGTCACCGCAACGGTCAGCACGCTGAACAGCAGGATCAGCATGCTGTTATCGCCCGGCACCCGCTGGTAAATTTGCATTTCTTCATTCCATACCCTGAGTTGGGCGTTTTCGCCCAAGGTCAGGAAACGGCTTAGGTATTTCCAGCCGAACCCAAAGAAAAAGAGGAAAAACAAAAGCTCGGCGGCAAAATAGCAGAGCCCCTTGGCGATCTGCCCACGCTTGAGGCACCCCAGGCCCATGACCAGGCAAGAGCCCTTGACCCAGATATCGCCTTCCCGGAATTCCTTCCAAAACCGCTTCATACGCAAGCCTCCCGGATGCTGGAAAAGGCCGCCGCGATGATCGGCAGCCTTTTCCGAATAAGATGATTATTGACCGATGGTCTGAGCAACCCACTGATCCAGCAGGGGCGCAACATCCACGGCGGGGTCGGCGATCAGCGCGTTGCCAAAGGCGGTGGCGGGCGTCCAGAAGTCGCCAATGATCAGCTGCGTCACAGCGTAATCGCTCTGAGCAGCCAGGGCGGACAGGGCCGGGTCGGAAGCGATGGCCTCGCTCTTGGCGGCATTGATGTTGGAAGGGCCGTACCCCCGCACCGCAAAGCGGCGCAGCTGGCTTTCTTCACTGGTCAGGAATTCCGCCAAGTTCATAGCTTCCACAGGATAGGCGGTTTGGGTGTTCACGCCCAGGATCTTGCAGCCGCCGAAGGAGCCCATCTGCACCTGCTCCCCGTTCACCGTGAAGGTGGGGAGCTTCGCCGCGGCATAGTTGTCCCCCAGGCGTTCCTTGATGGCGTCCGCCACCCAGGTGCCGCACACACCGGCGCACACGCTGTCGCCGATGGTACCGGTCAGGATGTTCTGATCGCCGGGCAGGAAGGCGGGGTGAGCGCACAGGGCCGCCACGGCCTTCGCCGCTTCGATGCCCTTCTCATTGTTGAAGTCGCACACCTGATTGCCGTTTTCATCCAGGGTGATCAGGCAGCCGTTGCCCAGGAAGAAGGAGGCCAGATACCAGCCGTTGGCTACGTCGAAGTTGAACTGCTTACCGGCCTTTTCCGCGGCGGCCAGGATGCCGTCCAGAGTTTTTACGTCCTCCTCGGTCAGCACGGACTTGTCATAGAACAGGAAATAGCCGTTGTCGGCGGTCATGGGATAGCCCAGCAGCACGCCCTGATAGGTAGCGGCGTTGATGGAACCAACGCTGTTGGCAGCCACAATAGCGTCGTGATTGCGGGTCACCTCGTACAGCGCGTCGGCCTGGGCCAGGCGGATCAGCTGATCGTCCGGATACACGAACACGTCCGCAGCAGCGGCGGGGTCCTCCAGATAACGCGCGCTGGCGTCGGCGGTGCCTACCACGCCGTACTGAAAGGTATAGTTGTTCTCGGGATGCGAGGCGGCATAGGCTTCGCACAGCTCCTTGAGGAGCTCCTGGTCGTCCTGCCCATCCCAAACCTTCAGGGTAACGTCCTCAGCCAGAGCGGCAAAGGCGGCGCATCCCAATGAGAGCGCCAGGATCAATGCGATCAACTTTTTCATACACGTTCCTCCTTTTCATCATGCGGCATTGTCAAAGTTGTAGGATCTGGTTATATTATCGCCCGCCAATCGCCGCCGGTCAATGATAATTATCGGAAGCGCTTACGGAACAAGGTGATTGAAAGATCGATCCAATGAAATATTTGGAGGAAAAAAGAAACACAGCTCCGGCCTCCAGTCAAGGCTCAGCCTTCGCCTGCGCCTGACGGCGTGCTCAAAATTCGGCCAGTCCTGTGTTGTGAGGTAACCAAGTAACTGTCACTCCAGCCTTGCGCTCCGGCGTCGTTCTTTACACTTGCGAGTCCCCTGGCCCGCTTTGAGTCATTTCTCTTGACGAAACAGATTGGAAAAACTTTTTTTCATATGGCCCATTGACAAACCGACAATCATCCCGTATCATATATACCGTAAAGCACGTTCTTACTGAACCGTGAAACGGGAGGCAATATGAATATTTTACAGGAAATCGAAGCGATGCGGAAACGAATGATTCAAGAGGTCAATACGGAATTTGATATTTTGATCGAGCATCTAACCAAGGAAGAAAACGCCGGCATGCCCAAGGAAACCGTCAGTCCCTACGAGATGAAATATCCCTTATCGGCGGGAGCGGCGATCTTCAAAGGCAAAAAGCCGACGGGGGTGATGATCGGCAACAAAAATGTTTCGATTCGCACATGGAAGCAGCTGGTGGAGGTCGTTTTGCAGCACTGTATGGCTTCTCCCGTCTATCGGGAGCGCCTGCTTGCCCTTGCCGGTAACGTGTCAGGCAAAAAGCGCACGCTGCTTGCTGAAACAGATGAGGGGATGCGCAGCCCGATCCATATCCGGGAAAACCTGTTTATGGAAACGCATTATGATACGCAAACGCTGCTGAATATCCTGATGCACCGCCTGTTGATCCCCATCGGTTATGATGTCGGCAGCATTTCCGTCACCATCAGAAATGTATGAGAAATAGCTGCGGTCGGGTCGGGGAAGAATACTATACGGCCATGCCGTCAATCTTTACATCAACGACAATGATGATCAGGAGATTGCAGGAATGTTCCTGATGACACTTCGTGCCCATGGTTTCTTGCAGGAGGATGGAGAAACCGTTTGGACGAACCTTGCCTGAACGATTTCAAGTTTTACTTTACTTTTACGCTCTAATCGACTGTAATTGAGAGCGAGAAAGTAAGGTGATTGCATGAGTCAATTTGAAGCACTGGATCGACTGGTTACATCAGGGAACGGTTATCTTCGCACCGCACAGGTGGTCGCCAGCGGGATCTCTAAGCCCACGCTGGCGGCCTTTGTCGCAGAGCGAAAGATGGAGCGTGTTGCTCAGGGCATTTATCTGGCAGAGGACGCATGGCCGGATGAGCTGTATCAGCTGAGCATGTCAAATTCACGCATCGTCTTTTCCCACGAAACCGCATTGCATCTCCATGGCCTGATGGAACGGGAGCCCCGTTTTACGAGCGTTACAGTGAAGGCTGGCTATAATGCCTCCCACCTGCGCAAGAAAGGGATTCGTGTCTATCAGGTGAAGGACAGCATTGCAGCGCTTGGGGTGGCGGATGTAAAAACCTCCTTCGGAAACCCTGTCCGTGCTTACGATATGGATCGAACCATCTGCGACATCATTCGCTGCAAGGATGCCATGGACATTCAGATCTTCCAGTACGCACTGAAGGAGTACATGGCCAGCAAGCAGAAAAACCTGAATCACCTGATGGCGTATGCGAAGCAGCTGCAGGTGGAAGATGCTGTGCGGACATATACGGAGGTGATGCTATGATCAGGACATCCACCCAGCTGAAAGCAAAGGTACGGAACCTGTCCGGCGGCGACAGTACCAAGGCACAAACGCTCATCCGCAACTTTGTGATGGAAAGTGTGCGCAGCTGGCGAGGAACATCGTCTGATCGGCCTGTATTTTGATCTACCCGGCACCGGGCAGTTCCTGCAGGCGCTGAGAGCCCACGGGTTCCTTCAGGAAGATGCGGAGATGATTCACATTAACCTGTCGTGACCTTGGAGATAATCGGGATTTTGCGAGGTGAATGACACACATGATTAGAAAAGCAACGGAAGAAGATGTTTCAAGAATTGCAGAAATACTCGTGTTTGTGAAGCGAATGAAATTCCGTCCTATATTTCAAGATGATGTCTATTCATTCGTGGAACTACAGGTGCTTCCTGTGGCAAAGAAATACATCGAAGCTGGTATCATTGACAATATGTTCGTGTATGATGATGGGATTGTAAAAGCGTAAATTCTCAAAGTAAATGCAACAATAGAAAAAGAAGTTGCAGTTACTGGAAGAAAAGGCAGCAGTAAAATTAAGAGAAGACAAAAAAGCAGGCAAATTAATGCTCAAAACGGTGAAAAAGGGTAATCAAATAAAGCC
>JAFUGB010000047.1 GCA_017469605.1 Clostridia bacterium | reverse complement strand
GTCGCCGCGCACTTTGTCACCGAAGACGTATCTGCCTATGACCGGGACGGCGTGATCTGGTGCGTGGATATGGAGGATGTGAACGCCCATCTGCCTGCTGAACTGCGCAGGCGGCTGAACGCGCAGAAGGGCGTGATTTTCACCCGGGATATCCTGGATGAAACAGCAAAGAATTTTGACGCGCTCAAGGCCTGCTCCGATACGCCTTTCGCCCTGTTTTTTGAGCCGGCTTCCACAGTGAACCGCATTGCCAACCAATATGCCCTGTTTTCGGTGGTCTCCGATCCCGCCGTGACGCTTTTGAATTTGCCCGAAAGCGATACATTTATCCGGCTGATCATTGACCGTCGGGCAAAGCTGGAGATCCGGGACAAGCTGGACTATATCAACATTTCAGAGCGCATGATCTACCCCGGCCTGGACGGCATCTGCAAATGGATCGCCCGCCGGTATGCGCCCCTGGGACCGATGTACAATCATCCGGAGGGGCAATAAGAGGCCGATTTTTCATGACGTTCGCCCGCTGGAGCGCTTTGCCCGGCCTTTTTTCGGGAAAGCGCCGCTTTCCTGATAAACCGCTGCTGTAAATATATGTATGTTTTTCACTCGCCGTACCGGCGCAGCAGAGCGTCGGCCACATCGGCCATTTTCTCGCCATGATTCATGGCGTATTGCTGAAGGAAATGATGCGCCTCGGGCTCGGTCATTCCCCGCCGCCGCATGAGGATCGCCTTCGCCGCCTCCACGTTCTCACGCCTTTTGCCCAGCGCACCGGAAAAGCCTGACTGGCGAAGCATGGCCGCGACGGCGTCCGCCACCTGCCGGGCGGAGACGGGCAGCGGCATATAGCACAGCCTGTCGGGATCCTGGCTGTATGCCGGCGCATCGCTTGACAGCACCAGCAGCCGCAGGCGGTCGCCATAATCCCACAGCAGCCCTTCAATGAGACCCGCGGGCACGCGGCCCGCCACAATGGCCAGCCCCTCGCCGCCCTGGGCCAGGATATGGCGCAGGCCGCTTTCGGTTTTGCAGCATTGATATACCCGGATGCCGCACGCGGAAAGGGCCCAGAAAAGCTGGTCGCGGGTTTTTTCCGACGCGCTGACGATCACAACGGTCTCCAACGTCCACTCCCCCTTCCCGGCGATGCGTCCTATCCCCCAGCGGAATCAGTACATAACCAAATATCGTTCAATTTCCCATTGGCTCACATGAGTACGATAGGCGTCCCATTCCTTTTCCTTGCCTTCCACATACTGGGAAAGGACATGCTCGCCCAGTGCGCCGCAGATGACCTTATCCGCCTTCAGGCAGTCGATGGCCTCCCGCAGGGTGCCGGGCAGGGATTTGATGCCCCGGGCCGCCCGGGTGGCGCCGTCCATGGCAAAAATGTTCTCGGTGATCTCATCCGGCGGGGTCATCCCCTTTTCGATGCCATCCAGGCCCGCCGCCAGGCACACCGCCATGTTGAGATAGGGGTTGCAGCTGGGATCGGGGCAGCGCAGCTCCACCCGGGTACCCATGCCCCGGGCGGCGGGGATGCGGATCAGGGCGCTGCGGTTGCTGGCGCTCCAGGCCAGGTAGCAAGGGGCTTCATAGCCTGGCACCAGACGCTTGTAGCTGTTGACCAAGGGGTTTGTGATGGCCGCCATGCCGCGCACATGCGCCAGGATGCCGGCGATAAAGGAATAGGCTTCCCTGGAAAGGCCCCGCTTATCGGCGGGATCGGCAAACACGTTTTTCCCGTCCTTGAACAGGCTCATGTTGGTGTGCATGCCGCTGCCGTTGATGCCAAAAACGGGCTTGGGCATGAAGGTGGCGTGCAGGCCATTCTTCTGGGCCAGGGTCTTGACGGCCAGTTTAAAGGTCATGATGTTGTCGGCGGAGGTCAGCGCATCGGTATATTTGAAGTCGATTTCATGCTGGCCGGCGGCAACCTCGTGGTGGCTGGCTTCAATTTCAAACCCCATCAGCTCCAGGCTCATGCAGATTTCGCGCCGGGTGCTTTCGCCATGATCCAGGGGCCCCAGGTCAAAATAGCCCGCTTCATCGCCCGTGGTGGTGGTGGGGCGGCCCAGTTCGTCGGTCTGGAACAGGAAAAACTCCATTTCAGGCCCCACGTTAAAGGAATACCCCATATCAGCGGCTTTTTTCAGCACCTTTTTCAGCACGCCGCGGGGATCGCCGGCAAAGGGCGTTCCGTCCGGGTTGTACACATCGCAGATCAGCCGCGCCACCTTCCCGTGCTGGGGCCGCCAGGGCAGAATGGTGAAGGTATCCAGGTCGGGGCGCAGGCACTGGTCGCTTTCGTTGATGCGCACAAAGCCCTCGATGCTGCTGCCGTCGATCATGATTTCGTTGTTGACGGCCTTTTCGATTTGGCTGGCGGTGATGGCCACGTTTTTCAGCTGGCCGAAAATATCGGTAAATTGCATGCGGATGAACTCCACGTCGCCTTCGCGCACCATGCGGATAACGTCTTCCTTGCTGTACCTGCTCATGACGGACAGCCTCCTTCAAGAAAAATAAAAAGGGCAAGGGAACCGAAATGGCCAGGCTCCCTTGCCTTACTGGGCTCATCTTATCACCGCAATAATCCAAAGTCAAGGGGAGGAATTGTTTTCCCGCTGTATTGTTTTTTGATTGTTTTCGGGGTTGACAAATCCGTTTTTTCGGTGCTACAATGCCCGCAAATTTCACATCAAAGCGTTGCGGAAGCAAAGTACTTTGGCATCTGGACCTCTCAGAGAGCGGGCGACGGTGAAAATCCCGCAGGACAAGCCAAAGGAAGAACCCTTCCAAGTCCAAACCCAAAGGCTTTGGCCAATTAGGGGCGGCGTGACAGGCGGCACGTTACAACCGCCGGGGCTTGATAGAGCCCGGAAAGAGAAGCAAATCAGGTGGCACCACGGAGCGGCGGCCTTCGTCCTGAAATACAAGGACGATGCCGCACAAAAACGGAGGTGCCTTTTATGTGTTCCATTTTCGGCGTGACCAGCAAATCGATCCCGGCAGAGACCCTGAAAGCCTGCTTTGACAGGACCGTTTCCCGGGGGCCGGACATGAGCCGGTTTGAGAAAATTCCCATCGGCTACCTGGGCTTCCACCGCCTGGCCATCATGGGCCTGGACGAAAGGGGCATGCAGCCCTTTCGCATGAACGGGGACGCCGTGGTGTGCAACGGTGAATTGTACGGCTTTCGTCCCCTGCGGGATCGACTGCTTTCCAAATACGAGCTGCACAGCCAGTACGACTGTGAGATTTTGCTCCCTTTGTATCACGAATACGGCATCGAGATGTTCAAAACCCTGGACGCGGAATTTGCCCTGCTGCTCTATGACGGCACGCGGAAAAAGCTGATCGCCGCCCGGGACCCCATCGGCATCCGGCCCCTGTATTACGGCAGGCTGCCCGACGGCGAATGGGCCTTTGCCAGCGAGCCCAAGAACCTGATGGGCCTGTGCGAACAGATCCTGCCCTTCCCGCCGGGGCATTACTGGATGGACGGGCAGTTCATCCAATACGCCGACCCCGCCTACGTGGGCTATTTCACCATGAAGACCGAGGAGGAGGTCTGCGCCAAATTGCGCAGATTGCTGATGGATGGCGTGGAAAAGCGGCTGGACGCCGACGCGCCCATCGGGTTCCTGCTTTCCGGCGGGCTGGATTCCTCCCTGGTCTGCGCCATTGCGCAAAAGATGCTCAAAAAGCCCATCCGCACCTTCGCCATTGGCATGGACATCGACGCCATCGATCTGAAATACGCCCGGATGGTGGCCGATTACATCGGCAGCGAGCACACGGAGGTGATCATCTCCGAAAAGGATGTGATCGATGCCCTGCCAACGGTTGTGGAGCTGCTGGGCACCTGGGATATCACCACCATCCGCGCCTCCATCGGCATGTACCTGGTATGCAAATGGATCCACGAGCACACGGACGTCCGGGTGCTGCTGACGGGCGAGATTTCCGACGAATTGTTCGGCTACAAGTATACCGATTTTGCCCCCAGCGCCGCCGCCTTCCAGGAGGAGGCAGAAAAGCGCGTCCGGGAGCTGCACGTGTACGATGTGCTGCGGGCCGATCGGTGCATTTCCGTCAACAGCCTGGAGGCCCGGGTGCCCTTTGGCGATCTGAAATTCGTCCGCTACGCCATGAGCATTGACCCGGAGCTGAAAATGAACCGGCACAGCATGGGCAAATACCTGATCCGCAAGGCCTTTTCCCAGGATCATATCCTGCCGGATGAGATTTTATGGCGGCAGAAGGCGGCCTTTTCCGACGCCGTAGGGCACTCCATGGTGAACGACCTGAAAGCCCTGGCGGAGCGCGCCTATACCGACAAAGATTTTTCAGAAAAAGCGGCGAAATATGATTATCGCCGCCCCTTCACCAAGGAAAGCCTGCTCTACCGGGAGCTGTTTGAGCGGTATTATCCCGGCCAGGCCGCCATGATCCCCGATTACTGGATGCCCAACAAACCCTGGCCCGGCTGCGACGTGGACGATCCCTCGGCCCGGGTGCTGAGCAATTACGGGGCCAGCGGCGTATGACGCCCTTTGCCCCGCTTTCCCGCACAATGGCATTACAGCCTTTTCATTTTTCCCATTGGTATTCAGCCATGTTCACTCGGCCATCCAGGAGGAAGCCCACACCCTCATCCTCCAGCCGCATGCGCTGGGTATCCGGCAGGAAGGTGTCAAAGGCTTTCTTGGTGCGGCCCTGCGCGTCCACCACCCGGTGGCAGGGTACGCCCGTCTCCTTGCAGGCCGCCATGGCATAGCCCACGATGCGCGCTCCCCGGGGCATGCCGCAGAGCCGGGCGATCTGTCCGTAGCTGGCCACGCGCCCCGCGGGAATGCAGCGGACAATTTCATAAACTTTTTCAAAGGTTCCGGGCAAGATGATCACCTGATTCCCTGATATTCACATTCATCATAGCATATAAAAGCAAAAACGCACAACCTTGTCAATCCCTTAAAAATATCGTATAATATACTCGTTCATTCTGCTTGTTGGGAGGTAACGCTTTGCTGGATTGGATGCGCTCGGATCCCTTGGGATTTTTTACATTCATGCTGTACCGCGCGCCGGCCGTGCTGATCGCGCTGACGCTGCATGAGATTTCCCATGGCTATATCGCTTACCTGTGCGGAGACGATACGGCCAAGCGCATGGGCCGCCTGTCGCTAAATCCTTTTAGGCACCTGAGCCTGATCGGCACGCTGCTGATGTTCACCGTGGGCATGGGCTGGGCCAAGCCGGTACCCGTTAATCCAAACAACTACAGGCATGGCCGCCGGGATGATTTTCTGGTGTCCATCGCGGGCGTGACCATGAATTTTTTGTTGTTTACCTTCGCCACGGTGCTGATGGTTTTTGTCAACGAAAGGCTATGGGATCCCCGGGTATTCTCCATGGGCGCCCAGCTTGCCACCCGCACGGATTTTCTTTCCTTTTCAGGCGTTAATTTCACCCAGATCATGCAGAACAGCAAATACATCTGGGTGGAAGCCACCGGCAACGGATATTATAACGTGCTGGACGCCGCCAAATATATGCAGACGCCCTGGCTGATCCATGTTCAGCGATTCCTGTACCAGTTCTCCTTTTGCAATCTGGGTATGTGCGTATTCAATCTGCTGCCCTTCCCCCCGCTGGACGGCTTCCATGTGTTCAACGATATCCTGCTGCGCGGCAAGCTGCAATTGAACGCCCAGGCGTTCCGCGTCAGCATGCTGGCCATGCTGGTGCTGATGAATGTCACTGATGTTTTTTCCCGGCTGATTTCCGCGGTGACACATTTCATCCAGGGCGGCGAAGTGCAATTTTTCTTGACGCTGTTTGGTCTTTCCTGAGGAGCTCTATGGAAATTACGTATCATCTCAGCCAGTTTGACGGGCCGCTGGACATGCTGCTGTTCATGCTGGATAAAGCAAAAATCGATATCCGGGACATTTTTATTTCGGAGATCACCGATCAGTATATCCAGGCCGTGCAGAATTCGCCCGAGCTGGATATGGAAGAAGCAAGCGCTTTTATTTCGGTTGCCGCGAGACTGCTGGAAATCAAAAGCTATAAGCTACTTCCCCGTCCTCCGGCAGAGGAAGAGGAGGACCCCGAGGCCGCCTTCATCCGTCAATTGGAGGAATACGCCGCCTTCAAGCAAATCGCCCAGGATATGCAGTCCTTTGAAAAGGCGGCCGCGCTGGTATACCATAAGCTGCCCGAGGAGTACCCGCTGCCGCCGCCCAGCTTTGAAATCACCGGCCTGACCTTGGAGGGCCTGCTGAACGCCTTTGCCCGGGTCATGGCCCGCACCCCCAAGGACATAGAAGAAGGCCCCGCCAGGGTGCGAAACATCGTGCGCGACGAGCATACCGTGCCCATGTGCATGGCCCATATCCTGCGCTATGTGCGCCACGGCGCCGTCCCGCTGTTTTCGTTGCTCAGCGTGCGCCCCTCCCGGGAGGAAGTGGTCACGCTGTTTTTGGCCATGCTGGAGCTGTTGAAGCTTGGCAAAATCACCTTTACCCAGGAAGGGATCTACGGCGACATTTCCGTCGCCTGCGCGTAACAAATGAGGAGACTTGCGTTCAATGACTGAGCTTAGCAAAGTACTGGAAGCCATACTGTTTGTATCGGGGGAGCCGCTGCAAATCGCCGCTTTGGCCCACGCGCTTGAAGTGAGTGAAGTGGAAATAAGCGCCGCCGCGGAAGAACTGGCCAGCGATTATGATTACAACCGGCGCGGCATTTGCCTGAAGCGTTTCGGCTCCCATATCCAGCTGTCCACCCGGGCCGATTACGCCCCGCAGATCGAAAAACTGCTCCAGCCCATCCAGAAGCAATCGCTGTCCCAGGCCGCCCTGGAAACGCTGGCTGTGGTGGCCTATAAGCAGCCCGTAACCAAGCTGGATATCGAAGCCGTCCGCGGCGTCAAATGCGATTACTCGGTACAGTCGC
>JAFUGB010000046.1 GCA_017469605.1 Clostridia bacterium | reverse complement strand
TTTACTGCCCTGTCTGCAATACCGCCTGGTCCGATGTGCTGCGCCGGGGCGTTGCGGGCTGCGCGTCCTGCTATCAGGCGTTTGACGCGCAGCTTCAGCCCTTGATGGTCAATCTGAATGGCGTGCCCCAGCAGGGAGCGGGGGAAAGCGCTGCTGAAGGCCCGACGCCGGAAAATGAAAAGCAATCGCGGATCAGCTGGCTCCGTGAGGAAATGTTTTCCGCCGTCAATGCCGAGGAGTATGAACGCTCAGCCCAGCTGCGCGATCAGATCAGGAGCCTGGAGCGGGAGGATGAAGCCGGAGAATGAAGGATTATTTGCTGGACGCCGCCTGCACGCTGCGGCGCAATTACGCGGATTTGCCCTTTGATACCATGACCAACGCCGAAACGGCCAGGCGCGTCAATGAGCGGGCCATGGTTGCGCTGGAGCGTTCGGGGGAAAGCTATGCTTACCTTGCCATGGACGGCCTGCCTGCGGACCGGCGGGAGGAATTGGAGGAATACCGCCTGATTTCGCCCGATACGCGGGAGGCGGTAAGCGGCGCCGCTTACCTGCGCATGGATGAACGTGCCTGCGTGGAAACCTCGGGAGAGGATCATGTGGTGATTGGCGCGTATAATGAAAACGGCGATCTGCTTCAATGCTACGGCGATTGCGCCGGCATTGCCGCACTGCTTGAGGATACTGGACGGATGGCCCGCAGCGCGCGGTTCGGCTTCCTTACAGCCAAGCCCTGCGACGCGGGAACGGGCATGCGCGCCTCCCTGCGGCTCCATTTGCCCATGACGGTAATGGGAAAGCAGCTTCCGGCGGCTATGAAGCTGGCGATAGCCGAAGGCGCGAATCTGCGCCTGGTGGGCAACGGGATCTGCGTGCTGGAAAACCGTGCCGCCATGTCGGCGGATTCTGAGATGATTCTCAAAAAGGTAGAGGAATGCGCCAGGAAGCTCTGCGCCCTTGAACGCGCGCTGCGCTGGCGGGCCAAGGAGCGCAAGGATATCAACGTAGCTGATAAGGCCTGGCGCGCTTACGCGCTGGCCCAGTACGCCCTGCGGATGGGCAGGAATGAAGCGCTGCGGCTTTGGAGCGATATGACGCTGGGAGCGTCGTCGGATGATATGCCCTACGCGCAGGCCGCGCTTGACCGGCTGTGGCATATTGCCCATATGCCGGAGGGAAAGCTTTTGCAGGATACCAATTTGCAGCCCGATGTGGAACGCGCGCGGCGCGTGCGGGCGATATTTAGCGGAGGAAACTAAATGGCCATTTACGCAAAATTCAATGAACGCGCCCAGCGCGTAATGAGCGTGGCCCAAAAGGAGGCGCAGGCCATGCGCCATCCTTATGTGGGCACCGAGCATATGCTGCTGGCGCTTGTATGCGAGGCCCGGGACGATGTGCCCGGCCTGCCGGAAAACTTAACAGAGGACGCCGTTCGTTCGGCAATTCGTATTTTCATCGGCCAGGGCACCGGGCTTCAAAACCCCATGGAGCTTACGCCCCGGGCAAAAAAGCTGCTGGAAAACAGCGTGCGGGAGTCCCAGCGCCTGGGGCATCCTTACGTGACCAGCGCCCACCTCTGGCTGGCGCTGCTCAGCGAAAGCGAGGGCGTGGCCGCGCGGATATTGACCACGCCGGGCTGCGACCGGGAACAGCTGCGCCGCAGCGTGCTGGGCCAGATCCTTCGGGATCAGGGACGCAAACAGCAGAAAAATGACGATAAGCAGGATGAAGCGTCGGCGCTGAAGGACTTTGGCATGAATCTGACCGAGCGCGCCCAGCAGGGTGAGCTTGATCCTGTGGTGGGACGGGAAACCGAAATTGAACGTATCGTGCAGATCCTGTCCCGCCGCACCAAGAATAACCCTGTGCTCATCGGTGAGCCCGGCGTGGGCAAAACGGCGGTGGCCGAAGGGCTGGCCCAGCGCATCATCGCGGGCAATATTCCCGAAACGCTCACCGGAAAGCGGCTGATCTCGCTGGACGTGGGATCCTTGGTCGCCGGCACCAAATTCCGGGGCGAATTTGAGGAACGGCTTAAAAACCTGATGCAGGAGGTGGCCCAGGCCGGGGACGTGATCCTGTTTATTGACGAGCTGCAGAATATCATCGGCGCGGGCAAAGGGGAAGGCGCCATGGACGCCGCCAATATATTAAAGCCGGCCCTGGCCCGGGGCGATCTGCAGTGCATCGGCGCCACCACGCTGGACGAATACCGCAAGCATATCGAAAAGGACGCCGCCCTGTCCCGGCGCTTCCAGCCCGTCATGGTGGAGGAGCCTTCGGCGGACGAGGCTGTGCAGATCCTGCGGGGACTGCGCGATAAATATGAAGCCCATCATAAGGTGCGCATCACCGATGAAGCGCTCCAGGCGGCCGTGACGCTGTCTGACCGCTATATCAGCGACCGTTACCTGCCGGATAAAGCCGTTGACCTGATGGATGAGGCGGCATCCAGGGTGCGTATCCACGCCTTTACCGCGCCGCCGGACCTGAAGGAGCAGCAGCAGCGCCTGGATTGTATCCTGCGTGAAAAGCAGGAAGCCATTGACCATCAGGAGTATGAGCGCGCCGCAAGGCTCCGTGACAGCGAGCATGAGGTGCGCAGCGAGATCGATGAAAAACGCGCCGAATGGGAGGAATCCAAGCTGTCAGGGCGCGATGTGGTCACTGAAGAGGATATTGCCCAGGTAGTAGCGGCCTGGACCGGCATTCCGGTGAAGAAGATGACCGAAGGCGAAAGTGAACGGCTGCTGCATTTGGAGGAGATCCTGCATCAGCGGGTCATCGGCCAGGATGAAGCCATTTCGGCTGTCAGCCGCGCGATCCGCCGCGCCAGGGCGGGGCTGCAGGATCCCAAGCGCCCCATTGGCTCCTTTATCTTCCTGGGCCCTACAGGCGTGGGGAAAACCGAACTGTGCCGTGCCCTGGGGGAGGCCATGTTCGGTGATGAAAACGCGCTGATTCGCCTGGACATGAGCGAATATATGGAAAAGCACACCGTTTCCCGCATGGTAGGCGCACCTCCGGGCTATGTGGGGTACGAGGAAGGCGGACAGCTTACAGAGGCCGTAAGGCGCAAGCCCTACAGCGTGGTGCTGTTTGACGAGATTGAGAAAGCGCATCCCGACGTGTTCAATATGCTTTTGCAGATATTGGACGACGGGCGCCTGACCGATAACAACGGCCGGGTGGTGAGCTTCCGCAACTGCGTGATCGTGATGACCAGCAACGCCGGGGCCCACGCCATCAACGACGGCCGCGTCATGGGGTTTGGCGGACAGAGCGTCAGCCATCAGTACGAGGATATGAAGCTGCGGGTGATGGAGGAGCTGAAAGGGGTGTTACGTCCCGAGTTCCTGAACCGCGTGGATGAAACCGTGGTGTTCCACGCCCTGACCAGAGAGGAAATCAATCGGATCGCGTCCCTCATGCTGGAGCAGATGAAAAAACGCCTGCTGGAGCTGGGCGTTACGCTGGAATATGATGATGACGCCGTGGACCTGCTGGCGCAGGCCGGGTTTGATGAAAAGTTCGGCGCGCGGCCCTTGCGCCGCGCCATCCAGCGCCGGGTGGAGGATGCCCTCAGCGAGGAGTTGATTGCGGGCAGGCTCAAGCTTGGCGACAGAGTCAAAGCATCCGTAAAGGAAAAGG
>JAFUGB010000045.1 GCA_017469605.1 Clostridia bacterium | reverse complement strand
AGCGCCGCCGCCTTCTCAGCCTGGAAATGAAAGAAGCCCGGCGGAAAGCGCGGGCATCCGTGGAAGAACTCGAGGCCAGGCTGCGCCAGGAGCTCAAGGCCGTGAAGACGCGCGGGCGGTAAACGCTTTCGCCTGCGTTCATTTCAAAATTTCTTACAATTTTATTACGTTTTGTGCCTTCCTGTTATTGACATTGTAACTCTTTTGTCATAAAATAACACTGTATAGGTATGTTACAGGAGGCTGCCCATGTTTTCCAAGCATTTAAAACACCTGATGGCCGCGCTGCTGATCTGCGCGGTGCTGCTCTCATCGGCGCTGCCCGCGCTGGCTGATTTTCCCTTTCAAGGCCTTGTCAGCGTTCCCACGCCCATGCGCAAAAGCGCCAGCGCCAGCGCGCAGGCGCTTCTGACGCTGCCCGCGGGCGACTCCATCTATATCACGGGAGAAAGCGGCAGTTACTACATTATAGAATATGACGGCATGTCCGGATATGTGTTAAAGTCCGCCGTTACCAGCGGCATCACCAATATCCCCACCGCCGAGCAGGCCGCGCGCTATGCCTCCATCTACCAGGGCACCGAAAGCCAGCTGGTGGCCGATCTGCAAAACGCGCTGATTGAGCTGGGCTATCTGTCCGGCAAGGCCGATGGCAAATACGGCGCCAAAACCGCCAAAGCCGTTGCCGATTTCCAGAAAAAGAACGGCCTGTTTGACGCCGCCTGCGCCGATGCCGCCACCCAGGGCCTGCTGTTTGAGGGCAGCCCCCTTGACAGCAAGGGCCGCCGCCGCACGGTCACCGTGGTGCCCACCATTGAAGGCTTCCCGGTATCCAGCGGCAAAACCGGCGCGCTGGTCAGCCAGATCCAATCCGCCCTCACCGTGCTGAACTATTATACCGGCAAAATTGACGGCACCTATAACGCAGCCACCGTTTCCGCCGTCAAAACCTTCCAAAGCAAAAACAATCTCAAATCCACCGGCATCGCTGATGCCGACACCCAGGCCATCCTGTTCAACAACAAAGCGGTGAACGCCAAAGCCACCGCCACCCCCCAGCCCACCGCCACGCCGGTGCCCCCTGTGATCGGCTGGGAAAACGGCGTTTCCGCCGGCGCCCAGTATCCCTTCACAACCACCGTCACCGATTCCGTGAACCTGCGCAAAAAGGCCAGCCTTTCCTCTGCGCGCATTCTCACCGTGCCCAAGGACGCCGCCGTTACGGTACTGGCCATCCAGGGCGATTTTGCCCAGGTGACCTACCAGGCCTCCAAGAAAACCTACAGCGGCTATGTAATGTCCCGCTATGTGGATATTCCCGCCGTTTACCTGGGCGGCAAGGAGCTGGCCGAGGACAGCGAAGCCCAGCGGAATTATTCCTCCATGTCGCAGGGTTCCTCGGGCGATGCCGTGTCGGCCCTGCAGGACGCGCTGCGGGAGCTGGGCTTCTATACCGCCGCTTCTTCGGGCACCTATGACGCCGCCACCGTTTCGGCCGTCAAAGCCTTCCAGAGCAAAAACGGCCTGCTGCAAACCGGCATCGCCACCGCCGAGCTGCAAAAGCTGCTCTTTGAAGGCAAACCCCTGAGCGCCGCCGGGGCCCGGGTATCGGTGGCTGTGCTGCCGCCCATTGACGGCGTCACCATGCGCTCGGGCGACGCAGGTTACCAGGTTGCCAACCTGCAGGAAGCGCTCAAGCGCCTGGGCTATTATACCGCTGAGATCACCGGCTCCTATGACACCGCTACCTTTGTGGCCGTCAAGCGCTTCCAGCAGGATCATCGCCTGACGGTGGACGGCGTGGCCGGCCCCAAGGTGCTGTCCGCCCTGAATCCTATCATCGATCCCACCCAGGCGCCCGAAATCCAGATCGCCGCCGCCACGGCCACGCCCGCCCCCATCACCGCCGAAAACGTGGTGGTGCTGCGTCGGGGTACCCGGGGCATGGCGGTTACCCGGCTGCAGGAGCGGCTGGTATCCCTGGGCTATTACAATATCACCCCCGACGGCATCTATGACGCCGACGATATCGCCGCCGTGCGCGCTTTCCAGCAGAAGAGCGGCCTGACGGTGGACGGCGTGGCCGGTCTCGAAACCCAGCTGATGCTGTACAGCAGCGGCGCTGTTTCGGCCGTGGCCACCCCGGCGCCCAGCGCCGCCGTCTCTGTCTCCGCCGCCAATACCGCCGCCACGCTGCGCATCGGCTCCTCAGGCAGCGAGGTAAACCTGCTGCAGGCCCGGCTGACCACGCTCAAATATTTCTCCGATACCATTGACGGCAAATTCGGCACCAAAACCGCCGCCGCCGTGGCCGCCTTCCAGAAGGACAACGGGCTGACGGCTGACGGCGTGGCCGGCCCCCAAACGCTGAGCGCCATCTATAACAGCAAGGCCAAGGCCGCCGCCGTGACCGCCACCGCCGCCACCGCCGCACCACTCTCGGCGGGTGAGGTGATGCACATCGGTTCGGCGGGCAGCGCGGTGAAAAGCGTGCAGCGCTCGCTGATCAGCCTGGGCTATCTGAAGGGCACGGCCGACGGCATTTACGGCACCAAGACATACCTGGCGGTACAAGCTTTCCAGAAGGACAACAGCCTGTCCGTTGACGGCATGGTGGGTCAGGCCACCCTGGCCCGGCTGGAATCAGTGGCCAAGTCCAAGGGTGTCTCCGCCAGCACGGGCGCCGCCGCCAGCTCGGTCTTCAAGCGTCCCAGCGCCGGCGAGGTGCGCTTTGCCGACTGGTATAACGAAACCCGCGCCCAGGCCAAGCTGATGCCTGACGCCATCATTTACGATTATGCCACCGGCCTGTATTACAACGTGCATATGTTCTCCTTCGGCAAGCACTGCGACGCCGAGCCCATCACCGAAAGCGATACGCGGACCATGTATCAGATCATGGGCAAGGACCAGTGGCCCCCCCACGCCGTATGGGTCATTCTTTCCGACGGCAAGGTCTATATGGCCTCCACCCACAGCCATGGCCATTCGGTGGATAACATTGCCACCAACGGCATTGAGGGACATATCTGCATCCACTTCCCGCGCGAAATGACCGCGGAAGAAAAGAAGACCATGCCCTACGCCCTGAGTCACCAGCAGGAGATCCTGCGCGGCTGGCAGGAAACCCAGAACATGATTCTTTAAAAAAGCGAAATTTGTAACTCTTTCACCAATAAACGAGAGGTAAAAACCATGCTTAATATCGCCATTGACGGTCCTGTCGGCGCGGGAAAATCCACCATCGCGGATGAAGTATCCCGCCGCCTGGGCATCCTGCATCTGGATACCGGCGCCATGTACCGGGCCGTGGGCCTGGCGGTCACCGACGCGGGCATCGATCCCCAGAATGAAGCCGCCGTGGCCGCCCTGTGCGATGACGGCGGCGCCCGGGTGGATGTGCGCTATGAAAACGGCGCCCAGGTCACCCTGGTCAACGGCCTGGATGTCACCGGCCGCATCCGCACCCAGGAAGCCGGCACCGCCGCCAGCGCCGTTTCGCGCTATCCTGCGGTGCGCCATATGCTGGTGGCCCGCCAGCGCGAACTGGCCCGGGAACAGCCCATGCTGGTGGACGGCCGGGATATCGGCACCGTGGTGCTGCCCGACGCGCCCGTCAAGGTTTACTTGACCGCCACGCCCGAAGCCCGGGCCACGCGGCGGCTGAACCAGCTGCGCGAAAAGGGCGAAAATCCCGATTTTGAGGCCATTCTGGCCGAGGTAAACGCCCGGGACCACCAGGATATGACCCGCGCCGTCGATCCCCTGCGCCAGGCCGCCGACGCCGTGCTGGTGGATTCCTCCAACCTGAGCTTTGAACAAACCGTGCAGGCCATCCTGCGCCTGGCGGAGGCTGTCCATGTCTGAGCCGAAAAAGCTTGAGCGCACGCCGCTCTATACCCTGTGCCGGGGCATCTTTGGCGCGCTGTTCCACACCCTGTGCCCCATCAAGTACTATAATACGCAGATTCTGGATCAGGCAAACGCGCCCTACATCATCATTTCCAACCATAAATCGGCGGTGGATCCCTTCGTGCTGGCTGTACCCACCAAAAAATATGAGATCCGCTTCATTGGCAAACGCGAAATCACCGGCAACAAGCTGGTGGAATGGGCGGTGACGCAGCTGCACATGATCCCGGTCTCCCGTCATGCCACCGATATGAGCGCCATGCGCGCCTGCATGCAGGTGCTCAGGGACGGCCAGGTGCTGGGCATCTTTCCCGAAGGCACCCGCCATCTGCCCGAGCTTATGCAAACCGTGGAATCAGGCGCCGCCATGATCGCCCTGCGCGCCAACGTCCCCATCATTCCGGTGTATCTGAGCGGCCGCGTCCGTCCCTTCCATAAGGTGCGTGCCCGGGTGGGACAACCCATGCAAATCTCCGATATCCGGGAACAGGGCGTCAATTCCGATACCATCAAGCTCCTGTGCGATCGCATCCGTGAAACATTTTATGCCATGCGGGATGCCGACAATTAGGAATATCATCCAAATCCAACCTGCTGTATTTGTTGAAAATTTCAAAATTTTTAAAAAAGCGCATTTTTCTTCATTTCCCGGCAGGAAAAAAAGCAGGCGTGGCGAATAAGGTTCAAATGCCCGGTAGTCTCGAAGGGCTGAATCTTCTCAGGTGGGGGAAGTATGACCGTAACGGTAGCAAAGCACGCCGGTTTCTGTACAGGCGTACAGCGGTGCGTGGCATTGGCTCAGGAGGCGGCAGAGCAGGCCGCCCAACGCCGTATCCCCTGCTATTCCCTGGGCGAGGTGGTGCACAATCCCTCGGTCACGCAGCGTCTCAGCTCCCTGGGTATCCGCGTGGTACACCGTGTGGAGGACGCCAGGAACGGACTGCTGATCCTGCGCAGCCACGGCGTATCCCCCGATATCCTTGCCCGGTGCGGGCAGTTGGGCATTCCCTTTGTGGACTGCACCTGTGCGCATGTACAGGCGCTGCACCGCGTTGTGGACGCTTACCGCGATCCTCAGGGCAGCGTGGTGCTGGTGGGCGAGCGCGACCATCCCGAGGTGCAGGGCACCGCAGGGTGGAGCCATGTCCCTGTTTACGTTGTTTTCTCCCCGGAGGATGTGGAGGCGCTGCCGCCGCTGTCCCATGCGCTGGTGGTCTCCCAAACCACAATCCCCGAAGAAAAATGGGATTTGCTGCTTCCCCTGCTCCGGCAGAAAATAACAGCGCCTGATTTTCACCGCTCCATCTGCGCGGCCACGCGCATGCGGCAGCAGGCCGCAAAGGAGCTGGCGGCTGTGTGCGACGCCATGATCGTCATCGGCGGCCGCAAAAGCGCCAACACGCGCAAGCTGTACGAAGCCTGCGCCAAAATCTGTTCACGAACCATCCTGGTGGAAGGTGCGGCGGAGATCCCGTCACACTTTATCGATATCCACACCCATCACATAGGAATAGCCGCCGGCGCTTCCACACCGGATTGGTCACTTAAGGAGGTTGTCACTGCAATGAACGACATCGAAAACAAAGCGCTCGAAAACACCGAGCCCGTAGCGAACGAAGCTGCGAAACCCATCGACGAAAACGACTTTATGGCCAGCGTTGAGGCCTCCATGCGCCGCATCCACAACGGTCAGACCGTGACCGGCAAGGTGCTGCAAGTGACCGATGACGAGGTTGGCGTTGACATCGGCTACAAAACCGATGGCATCATCAAGCGCAGCGATCTGGTGGACGCCGATGTAAAGGTGGGCGATGAGATCGAAGTTGAAGTCGTCAAAGTAAACGACGGCGAAGGCAATGTGATCCTGAGCCAGCGCAATATCATCAACAAGAAAGCCTGGGACGCCCTGATGGCCAAGTTTGAGGCCGGCGAGTACGTCGAGGGCGTGGGCAAGGAAGCCGTCAAGGGCGGCCTGATCTGCCTGGTAGATGGTGTGCGCGCTTTTGTGCCCGCTTCTCGCCTGAGCAAGCGCTACGTCGAGAAAATTGATCAGTTCGTGGGCCAGACCATGAAGCTCAAGATCATCGATGTGGACGCCGCCAAGAAGCGCATCGTCTGCTCCCGCAAGGATGTTATCATCGAGGAAGAGACAGCCAAGAAGGCTGCCGCCTGGGAAAAGATCGAAGAGGGCGCCGTCATCACCGGTATCGTCCGCCGCTTTGCCGATTTCGGCGCGTTCGTCGACCTGGGCGGCGTGGATGGCCTGATCCATATCACCGATCTGGCCTGGTATCGCGTGGGCCATCCCAGCGAAGTGCTGCAGATCAACCAGGAAGTGCAGGTCAAGGTGCTTTCTGTGGATCGCGAGCGCGAACGCATCCAGCTGGGCTACAAGCAGCTGCAGCCCCAGCCCTGGGATAACATCGAAGAAAAGTATCCCGTGGGCCTGATCCTGGAGCGCAAGGTTGTTCGCATCCGTCCCTTCGGCGCGTTCATCGAGCTGGAGCCCGGCGTGGATGGCCTGGTGCACATCAGCCAGGTTGCCCTCACCCGCGTGGCCAAGGTGGAAGACGCCCTGACCGTGGGCCAGGATGTGGCTGTCAAGGTGCTGGGCGTTGATCCCGAAGCTCACCGTATCAGCCTGAGCATCCGCGAAGCGCTGGAAGAGAACGCTTTTGACTACGGCGAAGGCATCCCCGAGGAAGAAGCGCCCGTGGAAGAAGCCGCCGCTGAAGACGCCCCCGCCGAGGAGTAAGTTAAATCATCGCAAGCCGTCCCCTGTGGACGGCTTGTTTTTTGTGAAAGGAGCAAACAACCTGCGCCTGATACTGATCCCAAATTAAAACTGTACAAACAGAAATTGGTAGGGGAACGATAAGGGCCTCCGCGGCCCTTATGATCCTGCGGCAAGGGATTTCATCCCTTGCATCCCGCCGGGCGAACCAGCTTAAAAGAAACAACTAACAATTTGCGCCTGTAGCTTGGATATCGCAATGAGAGCTTCCGGGCAGAAGAAAACCCGTTGGCCAGCCGAAAAATAAGTTTACTTATTTTCCGGTCTGCCCAGCGGGTTTTCGCTGTGCGCTTTGCGCACAGCATGCACGGCTTTGCCGTGCTGCCCGGAAGCGGATTGCTGCGTTACCGTTCCTCTTTGCGATTGCCGCTTTTACGGCGACAAACGCAGCCCTTTCTGGTTCTCTTTCGGGCTCCGAAAGAGAACGCCCCCGTTCGTCCCCTCCCCCACGCCGCGGCGTGAAGGATCTGTTTGTTCCTTTTCTGTCACTTTTTCCTGTGAAACAGCCCCGTAATGGCGTCAGCCGCCCGCTGCAGGGGCTGGGAATGCTTTTTCACCGCCTTGGCCGAGTCAAACGCGCCGCGACGGTACAGCAGGTTATCCGGCTCTCGCCGGGTGGCCTCCCGATAGCTCTGGTGCGCAGCGCTGTATTGACGCATATGCATTAGGATATCGCCCTGGATATAGTACCACTCAGCGTCCTTGCTTGACGCGCGCATCAGCTGGCGCAGGGCGTTTTCCATACGTCCCTGCTCCATCAGCTTTACCGCCATGTGCTTCGCGTCCTCCACAGGCACAGCATTAAAGCCCACCTGGCGCTGGGTCGTGATGCGCAGGGCCTCCTCATAGGCCAGGTTCAGCCGAATCAGCTGCTCCTGGGCGCGCTCCTGCTGTTCCTTTTCCTGAAACTGGTCGGGATGGCAGCGCTTCACAGAACTGCGGTACGCGGCGCGCACCTGTGCCTGGTCAGCGTCCATGCTGAGCCCAAGCACCTCAAAGGCGTTCATGCAGGCTACCCCTCCTTTTCTTATTCTGTCCGCGCTTTTACAGCGGCGCGCGGACGATCTCGGCCCCCAGGGCCCGCAGTTTATCCTCGATATGCTCATAACCGCGCTCAATGTACCCGGGCTCATAAATTTCGGTGGTGCCCTTGGCCATCAGCCCGGCGATTACCAGCGCGGCCCCGGCGCGCAGATCGGTGGCCGTTACCGGCGCGCCGTACAGATCGCGCACGCCCTCAATAATGGCGGTCTGCTCTACGATGCGCACCTTCGCACCCATGCGCTGGATCTCATTTAAATGCTTGAACCGGTTTTCAAAAATCGTTTCCATCACGATGCTGTCCCCGCTGGCGCAGGTAAGCATGGCGCTCATGGGCTGCTGCAAATCGGTGGGGAAGCCCGGATATTCCTGGGTTTTCAGGTTCACCGACCGATGGGGCCGCTCGCTGCGCACCCGGATGGCATCGTCGGTATCGGTCACCTGCACGCCCATTTCCAAAAGCTTTGCCGTCAGCGCCTCCATATGGGTGGGAATGCAGCCCCGGATCACCACGTCGCCATGGGTGGCGGCGGCGGCGATCATCAGCGTGCCGGTCTCTATTTGATCGGGAATCACGCTGTAGCGGCTGCCATGCATGTAATCCACCCCGCGAATGCGAATGGTATCGGTGCCCGCGCCGCGTACCCGGCCGCCCATGGAATTCAGGAAGTTGGCCAAATCCACGATATGCGGTTCCCGCGCGGCGTTATGAATGGTGGTATTGCCATGGGCCCGGGCAGCGGCCAGCATCACATTGATGGTACCGCCCACGGTGATCCGGTCAAAAAAGATGTCCGCGCCAATCAGCGTGCCCTTGGCATAGATCATGCCGCCGTAATCGTCCACCTGCGCGCCCAGGGCCCGGAAGCCTTTGATATGCTGCTCAAAGGGACGATTGCCAATGGCGCAGCCCCCGGGATAGCCCACCTCGCACTGGCCGCAGCGGCCCAGCAGCGCACCCCATAGATAATAGCTGGCACGCATGCGCTGGGTAAACTGGTAAGGCACATGGAAAGATGCCACAGGCCGCGGGTCCACCGTCATGCGGCGATTCTGCCGGTCATAATCCACCGTGGCCCCCAGCAGCTCCAGCATGTCGCGCACCACATGCACATCCTCTATATCAGGCAGGTTTTCCACCACGCAGGGTTCATCGCAAAGCAGCGTTGCTGGCAATACGGCCACCGAGGTGTTCTTGCCCCCGTACACGCAGGTTTCGCCCCGCAGCGGCGTACCGCCGGTGATCAGCAATTTGTAGCGGTCCATGCGTTCTCCTTTGATTTCATCGCAAACTGAAACAGGCATACGGAAAGTACACTATTATGCAGTATAACATATTTTGGATATCAATGCAACCGATATCCTGTTTTCCCGCTGCGCGCCCGGGGAGATGCTATAGTTTTCTTCTATATCCATGTATGGCTTTCCTGTATTGGACAGCATGGCCCGCATCCAATTATAATATATGATTGTTTGAACGCGTTGTTATGGAGGTACAGGAGCATGTCACGCGAAGCAGCGGAAAAGGATCTAAGGGAAAAGGGCTTTATCGACCGGCTGATCGTGCTGGAGGAAAATACCGCTACTGTGCAGCTGGCGGCGCAGGCCCTGGGTGTGGAGCCCGGGCGCATTGCCAAAACGCTGTCCTTTATAATAAAAGACCAGCCTGTGCTGATCGTTTTTGAGGGCACCGCCCGCATTGATAACGGCAAATTCAAGCGGGCCTTTGGGACCAAGGCCAGGATGATTTCCCCCGAGCAGGTGGAGGCGTTGACCGGCCATGCCCCGGGCGGCGTATGTCCCTTTGGGCGCAAGGCCGGCGTTCCGGTATATCTGGACGTGAGCCTGCGCAATTACGATCCGGTGTATCCCGCCGCCGGGGACGATCATACCGCGGTGCGGCTGGCCCTGTCCGACCTGGACGCCGCCATGGCGCCGGCGGGCTGGGTGGATGTATCCAAGGAGGGCTGAAGCAAGGCAGCTGGCGCTTTTATATAATACGCGAGATCCTTCGCCGGCTTGCATATTCCCTGAACCAGGCGAAGGATCTCATTCCATGAAAATGAAGGCTTTACCGGTTGTCCACCTTTTCGGGGTACAGGTCATGCCGGCTCAGCCGCTGCCAGGCCACTTCCTCCCAGCGGGTACCGGGCCTGCCATAATTGCAGTAAGGATCAATGCTGATGCCGCCCCGGGGAGTAAATTTGCCCCATACCTCAATGTATTTGGGGTCCATAAGCCGGATCAGGTCCTTCATGATAATGTTCATGCAGTCCTCATGGAAGTCCCCATGATTGCGGAAGCTATACAGGTACAGCTTCAGGCTTTTGCTTTCCACCATGCGTTCGCCGGGCACATAGCTGATGTACACCGTGGCAAAGTCCGGCTGGCCGGTGATGGGGCACAGGCTGGTAAACTCCGGGCAGTTGAATTTCACAAAATAGTCGTTATCCGGATGCTTGTTTACAAAGGTCTCCAGCACTTCCGGGGCGTAATCGCTTTTATAAGCCGTTTTTTTATTGCCCAGCAGTGACAGGCCGGCGGCCTCTTCCTTTGTCCGTCCGCTCATTTAGCTTTTCCTCCAAATTTTCTTCAGCGCCTGCACCAGCAGCGCTCCGGCCATGCCGGAAATGAACTGGCCCACCAGCAGGCTGGCCGCCAGCGCCCAATAGGGAATGCCCAGCAGCCCGCTGAGCCACAGGCTGACGCCTAAAGCAGGGATCAGCGTAATGGGAATGGCAACCGCCCAGTGGGTGATCCGCTTTTTCCCCAGCAGGGCGCAGCAGCCCGCCGTGAGCAGCCCCACGATGCCGCCGCCCACGATATCAAAGAACCCCAGTCCGCCCATGACCATATTGGCCAGCAGGTTGGACAGTCCAAGCGGTATAACCAGGAACGGAAACAGATACGCAACAGCATAGATGGCAGTGGCAATGCGCACCTGGTACTGGCCAAAGGCAAAGCTCTGGGTCAGATACATAACCACGATGTACAGGGCGATCACGGCGCCGGAAAACGCCAGCTTCTGGGTCTTGTTCATGCTCTTCATATCCATTTTCGTCACCTCCTCAGACAAAAAACGGGCATGCCATCATAAGGCATGCCCAACAGAATGCTTTCTCTGTTTTCGTCCCTTAGTTTTGTTTTAGGACAGGATGGTTTCGAACTGTCCGCCGCTTGGCCTGGTCAGTATAACACAGGCGCAATGGAAAGTCAAATATTTACAGGGCATTGATGATATTGTACATCATAAGGTCAAAGGGGCGGCGGGCGCGGAGCGCCTTATCGATATCCTCGTCAAACACCTTACCGTTTTTGCGGCCGATGACGCGGTTGCCGATGCCGCGGTTGAGCAGGTCTACGGCGCGCACGCCGGCTTCAAAGGCGAAAGCCGCATCGCGGGCGGTGGGACGGGCTCCGCGCTGGGTATAGCCCACCACGGTATGGCGCACCTCGGGGAAGGCGCCGTCGGGCATCTTGCACTTGCGCTTGAGCACGCTGGCAAAGCGCTCGGCCGTCATGGGCTCCCCTTTAAACACCTGCTTGCCATAGGGCCGCAGGAATTCATATACATCAAAGGGCGCCATCAGTTCCCAGCTGCCTTCGGCCACCACGATGGTGGTACGGTAGTTGCCCTGGTCGATCTGGCTTTGCAGGCGGCGGGCAATGGAGTCCACAGTCCAACGTTTGCCCTCGGGGCAAATCACGATCTCAGCGCCGGTGGACATGGCGGTCTGCAGGGCGATATCGCCGCAGTGACGGCCCATAACCTCCACCACGTGGGGGCGGTCATGGCTGCGGGAGGTGGCGCGGATATTGCGCACGGCGTCCACGCATACGTTGACGGCGGTATCGTATCCCAGCGTCATGCCGGTATAGGCCAGGTCGTTATCGATGGTGCCGGGAATGCCAATGCAGGGAATGCCTTGGTGGCACAGCGCCTTGGCGCCCTGGAAGCTGCCGTCGCCGCCAATGACGATCAGGCCGCGCACGTCCATCTCGCGCAGCAGCTGCGCCGCCTTGGCCTGTACCTCGGGATCCTTAAATTCCAGGCAGCGGGCAGTGCGCAGCTGGGTACCGGCCATATCAGCGATATCCAGCGCGTTTTCCAGGGACATATCTATAAAATCCTTTTCGGGATTTTTTCCAAGCAGGCCGTTAAAGCCGCGGTCCACCCCCACCAGGGACATGCCCAGCATATTGGCACATCGGGCGATGGCCGTAACCGCCGCGTTCATTCCGGGGCTGTCGCCGCCGCTGGTTAAAACTGCAATTCGAGACATACAAAGGCTCCTTCCGTCTGCCGCGTTCACCGCAGCAGGTTATTTTCGATCAACAGCTGCTGCGCCTCCCCGGCCTCACCGGAGGGTACAAGGATTTCATAGCAATCCTTTCCGGATGCACCGGAAGCAATACGCCGGTACCGCACCAGAAAGCTCTCTTCCTGTAAAAATTGCAGGATGACCCGCGCGCTTTGCTCGTTGCGCGCCAGGTGAATAACCGTCCATCCAGGCTCCAATGCCGCTGCTGACCCCTTTCTATTTTTGCACCCACACATTATAGCACAGCGGGCCAGGCCGTTCAATTAAATTTTGCGGAATTTGTATGTTTTTTGTGTTTGGCGCGGGGCAAAAAGGATATTGAAGCGCCGGGGCGAATATAGAATATCGTTAATACTGATCTGCGCAATACGGAGGCTTTTTATTTGTTACACCCGGATTATCAAAATGACACAGCGGTACGCGCCCTGCGCCTGGCCATCATGCAGCCCACCATATCGGGGGATGACGCCGGGAGCTTTCAACGCCTGCACACGCTGCTCAGGCAGCTGTTTCCGCTGGTTTTTTCCCACGGGAGCTGTGAAACGGTGGACGGCGGCGCGCTGCTGATCCATCTGCCGGGGCGGCAGCATGCCCGCTCTATGGTATTTTGCGCCCATCTGGACGTGGTCAGCGCGGGCGATCCCGGCCGCTGGACCCATCCGCCCTTTTCGGGCACGGTGTGGGACGGCTATATTTATGGACGGGGTGCCGCCGATATGAAGGGGCACCTGATCGCCTTGCTCTGCGCCGCCGAAGGGCTGCTCCAGGAGGGCTGGCAGCCCGCGGGCGATATCTGGTTCGCTTTTTCCTGTGATGAAGAAACCCGGGGCGGCAGCATGCGCTCCATGGCCCGTATTTTAAAAAGCCGGGGCGTGCAGCCGGCCTTTGTGCTGGACGAGGGCGGCAATGTATCCCATCCCTATACCCTGGCGCGGGAGGACGCGGCCTATGTGGGCGTATGTGAAAAAGGCAGGCTGCTGTTCAGCCTGTCCTGTGAGGGCATAAACGCCATGGAAACGCTGGCCCGGGCCGCCGTGCGGGTGGCGCGCATTCGTCCGGAATACCGGCTGTGCGCGCCGGTGCTGGAGGTAATGCTGCCCGCCATGAAGCCCATCCTCAGCCGGGAGGCCCGGCTGTTTCTCCGATATCCCCGGGTGTTTGGCCGCGGGCTGCTGCTGCGATTAAGGCAGACCGCCACGGGCAGGGCCATTACCCAAACCCAGCTGTCGCTGTGGAAGCAAAACGGCGACGCGCTGATGCGCGAGGTGCCCACGCTGCATTATTCGGCCAGCGTGCTGCCCGGGGATGAAACCCAAAAGCTGCTGGGCCGGGTAAAGCGCATGCTGGCCCGCACGCCCATCGCGCTGCACGTGACCGTGCTGGAGGAGCCGGGCCAGGTATCCCCCGCCCGGGGCCTCAGCTGGGACGCGCTGGCCACCGCCATCCAGGTGCATTTTCCCGGCGTGCGCATTGTGCCCTGCCTGCTGGCGGGCGGCACCGATTCCCGGCATATGGAGTGCATTTGCCCCAACGTGTACCGGTTCAGTCCCTTTATCCTGCCGCCGGAGGAGCTGGCCCGCACCCATCATTATGACGAGCGGCTCAGCATTGAAAACCTGCACAGGGGCGTATCCTTTTTCCGGCAGATGCTACAGGCGTAAAAAAGAAAAAACTCCTGAAATAACCTATTTTCTTTTATTGATGATAGATGGGAAATTCATTTTCTTCTTTGCCGCCTTAGTTTAACCATTCTTGTTCCATATTTTTTGTTTTTCTTTTTGCCTATATTGAAACGGTGAAATGCCAACATGTTTGCGAAAAACCTGCGCAAAATGAGAGGCGTTTGAAAAGCCAGTAAAATAAGAAATGAATTCGATGGTTTGTTCACTTTTTACCAGCATAAGTTTTGCCTTTTCTAATCTAACATTTGTGATAAAATCTTTTACCGAATTATTTCCAGTCTCTTGAAAAATGCGATATAAATGAGATCGATCAATTCCTATATGGTCAGCCACCTCTGCTACTGTCAATTCAGGACGAAGGGCATTCTGTCGAATATATGCCACAGCATCGTAATAATACTTTGAACTGCCCCGGTCTGGCCGCTCCTCATATCGAATGAGCATGCTGAACACTTGATATAAGTAACCAACAAGACAATATTGGTCTGCTGGTGTATCACTTCGCACATCCGCAATGCAAGACAAAAGACTAATTAGTTTTTCCATCTCGTCAAAATGAATCACTAAATTGTCCGCTGAAAAGCCAGAACGCATAAGCAATTCGAGGCATTCTGTTCCGCTGAATCCCACCCAGTAATACTGATATGGGTCTTGTGTATCAGCACGATATTTGACCTCGGTATATGGGCGTATCAAAAAAAGGTCGCCGGCCCTCAATTTATACTGTCTATCTTCACAATAGTATGTACCTTTTCCATCAATAATATAATGAATAATGTAATGATCATATATTGCAGGCCCGGAAAGCCAACCAGGACAACGCCATTTTTTAATTCCGCTTTGGCAAACATAGAGCGGCCGTGATAATGCACCATTTAGAATATAAGCATTATAAATCAACAGACGCTCTCTTTCCGGAAAGTCTTTTCGGTTTGTAATACTTGTTAGTTTGGCATTCGTTTTTTTCATTCGGCTTTACTCCTCACAGTCGTGATGGAAACCAGTTATATGTATTATAAATGATTCTAATCTAAAAATCAAATACGCTGGCAGCCAAATCCCGTAGTGCAACAAAAATAACATTTTATACAACAAACATAGGTTGTTAAATCTGTCCGTTTTTTTTACAATACAAACAAACGAAGGGCTACTGGAGTTCTATAGAATAAACAGCCCCAATAATTGAAGGAGGAATCTTTGTATGAAGAAGCTGTTGGCATTGCTGCTATGTACCATTCTCCTGATGACTGGCTTGGTTCATGCTTCCGCTGAGACTACTACAATTACTTGGTGGACATGGAGTACAGAGGCTACTACTGCATACCAGAAAATCGTATCGGATTTTGAAGCCCAGAATCCTGATATCAAGGTTGATCTTCAATTCATTGCGAATGCTGACTATTGGACGAAAATGCCTGTTGCTATCGTCAGCGGTACTGGCCCGGACATTTTCCAGATGACTCGTCCTTCGTTTGAGCTCTATGCTGCTTCCAATCAAGCTTATGATCTGACCGATGTTATTGCCGGTTCCGAAAAGCTTCAGGCCAACCTGGCTGAAATGGATCCCACGCTGGTTGAAAGCTACAAGTTCAATGGCGCACAGATGGCAATTCCCTATACTGTGGAATGCTCCACTATCGCCTACAATAAAGAACTGCTGCGTGAGGCTGGCATTCAGGATTTGAAGGAAATTGAAGATACCTGGACTTGGGATGATCTTCGCGAAATTGCTAATGAACTGACCAAAAAAGATGCCAATGGCAATACAATTCAGTATGGTTTCTTGATCGAAGCGGGTCGTATGCCGCAGTGGGAACTGATCTGGTCTCGCGGTGTCGAAATGTTCAATGAAGCCAAAGACGAATGCAAAATCGCTGATCCCGAAATTATTGATGTAACTCAGATCTTGGTTGACATGTATCAGGAAGGCGTCTCGCCTACCGTACAGGATACTGCGACCATGAGTGCTGATGATATGTTCATGAGCGGGAAACTGGCCATGGTTACTGCTGGCAGCTGGAAAGTTCCGACTTATGCAGGCATCACCGCTTTTGAATGGGATGTTGCTGAACTGCCTCGCGATGCAAAGAGCGGTGAGCGCAAATCCTCTTCTAACGTGCTGGGCTTCGTGATTAATCCTCGCAGCAAGAAGATTGATGCTACCGTTAAATTCCTTGAATTTGCAAGCAGTCATGAAGGTCAGGCGATCCTCGCTGATACCCACACCTACATTCCTGCGAACACCAGCGTTCGTGATTCTTTCTTTGACAGCAATATTCCTGAGAATCTCCACGCTTACCTGCGCGCTCTGGATTATGTGCATCCCAACACGCTGACTCAGTTTATCCCTTACTCTCAGTTTACCCAGGAATTCAGTGATGCCTACCGTGCTGCATATGCTGGCGATATGTCTCTGGAGCAGGCGCTGACCGAGCATCAGAACAATATTAACGCCATCATGGAAGAAAACAAGGCTAATTTCGAGTAATCGATTGAATAAAAGGCGGCAGGTATTACAATCTGCCGCCTTTTTCATATTAAAAAAGGAGTGATCAATTACATGAAATCCTCTGTAGCCCGCCGGTCCATGACCAAACGGGAACGCAAAGAGCTGCGCGAGGGGTTGATATTTGCTTCTCCTTGGATAATTGGCTTTCTCTGCTTCTTGCTTGTGCCCTTGGTCTATTCAATTTACATTAGCCTTACTAACTATAACTTCCTTAACACGCCCAAATTCATAGGCATTGCAAACTATCAAAAGATGCTGTTCAAAGACCCTATGATTTGGCATTCTTTACGCATCACTTTAATATATGCATTAGTTTCTGTTCCTTTGCAGATGATTTTTGCTTTTATTCTGGCCCTTTTGCTCAATATGCCTTTGAAAGGTGTAACCATATTCCGTACGATCTTCTATGTGCCTTCTTTGGTTGTAGTCGTTGCATCTTCTCTCCTTTGGCGTCAAATGCTCAATACTGATTTTGGCATTATCAACTATATTCTCTCTCTTGTTGGTATACCTAAAGTTCACTGGCTTGCAAACACAGGGAGTATTATTACAAGCTTGGTAATCATCCATCTGTGGGGATGTGGGCGAGCCATTATTATCAACTTGTCAGGTATGCAGGGAATACCTACACAATTATATGAAGCAGCTGAGATTGATGGTGCAAGCAAGTTTCGGCAAGTCTTTGCCATTACTATCCCCATGCTTACTCCAACCATTTTTCTGAACCTTCTAACAGGAATGATCGGCGCATTTAAATCTTTTGCCATGGTCAACGTATTGACGCAAGGCGGCCCTAACAATGCCAGCAAATTCTATATGTTATATCTCTTTGAGAATGCGTTTAAAAACTACCGCATGGGCTATGCTTCCGCAATGTCCTGGTTACTGTTCTTGATCGTTGCGATTCTGACATTGATGATCTTCAAATCATCTAATTCTTGGGTACACTATTCGGGAGGTGTTGATTCGTGACTGTTGTGAAAGCCAAAGCTGAGTATCATAGCATGAAATCTCAAAGACGCATCGGACACGCTTTAGCCTATATTGCCTTATGCATACTGGCAATTATTTTCGTATTTCCAATTTTCTGGCTGCTTTCTTGCTCGCTAAAAACCTATGAAAGCATCTTTATGTATCCTCCGAAGCTGATTCAGTTTCCATTACAATTCATTAACTATCCCGATGCTCTTACTTATGAAACTTTTCCGTTTTTAACATTCATCCTGAATTCCATCAAAGTTACTTTAGTATCGGTCGTAGGAGCAGTTCTTTCTTCTTCATTGGTTGGGTATTCCTTTTCTCGTTTGAAATGGCGTGGCCGCAATGCAACTTTTATGCTGGTTGTCCTCACCATGATTATTCCTGCTGAAGTTGTCATTACCCCCTTATATCTTCTCTATAACAAAATCGGCTGGATCGATACTTATCTTCCGATGATTGTTCCTTACTTTTGCGGGAAAGCCTTTTATGTATTCATGATGCGCCAAGCTATGATGGGTATTCCTATTGAAATGGATGAATCCGCTCGTATGGACGGGTGTACCTCACTTCAAACCTGGTGGATCATCATAATGCCGCAAGCAAAATTAGCACTAATTGCTGTTGGCATTATGGCGCTTCAAGATCAGTGGAACAATTATCTGGAGCCGTTGATTTACATCAATTCCCAAATGAAACAAACAATCTCTGTTGGCCTTACATATTTCAGCGGTAGCTATCAAACGCAATGGCATTTGGTATATGCAGCAGCTGTCCTTGTTGTCATGCCCATATTGATTTTGTTTGCTTTCATGCAAAAATACTTTATTCAAGGTGTTGTCGTGTCTGGCGTAAAAGGATAATAAAAGGAGGGGCCATTTTGAAGATACATTTTTATGGAACTGGCGCATCCGAAGGAGTTCCTTCAATGTTTTGCGATTGTCTCGCTTGTAATGAAGCAAGGAGACTTGGTGGAAAAAATATACGTACAAGGTCTTCGTGTGCAATTAATGATAACCTTCTCATTGACTTTTCATGCGACACCTTTGCTCATACAGTTTGGGGTGGGCTTGATTTAAGAAAGATAGATAACTTCTTGATTACCCATGCGCATAAAGATCACTTGTACCCTCATGACTTAGTTAATATGGCTCCTCCTATGGCCCAGCGAATACGCAACGATATTATTCATCTCTATGGAACTAAAGAGGCTGTTGAGATTATTCAACGCGTTTTTTCAAAAGAAACGCGCGGAATAATTCCTGCAACAGCTGAGGTTTTAGCGCCTGGAAAGGAAACAAGCGTTGGGCCGTATCAGGTTATTCCCATAAAAACTAAGCATGCAGCAGATATTGATTGCTATATTTATATTATTAAGCATGAGGGGAAAACCCTGCTTTACGGGCATGATTCAACAATGTATCCAGAAGATGCTTGGCAATATATTCTTCGTGAAAAGTATGACTGCGTGATTATGGACTGTACCAGCGTTCTTTCTTCACATGTGTTTAGCAGTCATATGGGCTTTGACGAAAATGTAGCTGTCCGCAATCGATTAATAGGCAATGGCTGTGCAACGAATTCCACACTTTTTATTGCTACCCATTTCGTTCATACCTATAATCCACTCCATGATCGAATTGCTCCCATTTTTGCTAAAGACGGCATTATACCTGCATTTGACGGATTCGAGGTTGACATCTAAAGTTTTCAGGAGGAAATTAAACTCACACGTAGGATATTTCAAAAAAGAGACTTGAAACGGGAATCAGATAGGCGGAGAGATTATGAGAATTCTAATTGTTCGCCATGCCGATCCAGACTATGCGCATGACAGCATTACAGAAAAAGGGCGCAGAGAAACAAATCTCTTAGCGGCAAGACTGTCAGCAATACTTGCATATTTGACGAATATGTCTCCTGTTCTCATGTTGTGGCACGGTTTTCTGCTTCCAACGAGTTCATTTACTGCCTTGATCACGCCAGAAAGAACTCGCGGAGAAATTGAATTTCGTTGCATATCCGCTGGTGACATTATCCATCTGTTGCAAGGCAATGAACAGTGCTCATTGCGTGGTCTGTTTCCTCAAACCTGCAACGGTGCTGAATCTACTGATCCGAGTATACGGCCATACACCTCGCCTATACCCGTAACAAGATAAACATATGCATTTAGAAAATACATCATCTTTTTGTGTTCTTGATTGAACCAGATTGCAAATGTGAACTTTGTACATTCACAGGAAAGGGGATATACGAGAAAATGTACAAACTTGAAATGCATTGCCATTCTCAGGAAGTAAGCGTTTGTTCCAAGTGCTCTGCGACTGAGTTGATTGCACGATACAAGGCTGCGGGATACGCTGGAATTGTCAGTACAAACCACATCAATCGCGGAACATATCAAAAAATGGAAGATAGGCCATGGAAGGAAAAGGCCTATCATTTTATTCAAGGCTATGAAGCTCTCAAAAATGCAGCCGCCGATCAGGATTTTGATGTGTTGCTGGGCTGTGAAATCAATCTAACGCCAGTTCCACAACTTTCAAAGGATTTAATAAACCAGGGATGGAATGAATACATCCCAAATGATTACCTTGTGTATGGCATCACGGAGGAATGGCTGTATAACGTAGGCGATGTGCGATATATGACTATGGAGGAGTTGAGTCAAAGCGTTCATGAAGCTGGATTTTTGCTGGTACATGCGCATCCCTTTCGCTGCGGCACAATAGTTATGAATCCGGACTTGTATGACGGATATGAAGTGTTCAACGGCAATCCCCGTCAACAATCCCACAATGAATTAGCTGATGCGTGGGCGGAAATGAACCATAAGATGAAAACCAGCGGTACAGATTTCCATTGGCCAGATGACCCTCCTTGCGGAGGGATTATAACAGAAAAACGAATCCGCGATAACGAAATGCTGCTCCGCATACTCCGAAACGGAGACTATGCGCTTTTGCTCGGTTGATCCAAACATGTAACTATTCCATCAGAAAAACCGCAGCGTGTGAGCAATTCACGACATTCGATTCCATTAAAACCAACCCAGTAATACTGATATGGGTTTTTCATGTCAGCTTGATGGACACTTCGGTAAACGGTTCAATCAAAAGAAGTCTCCGGCTTTCTGAGGGATCGGTTTTTATTTTCGCCCGGCCAGGTCCTTGATGACCTCTCCGGCGATGATCAGGCCCACCACCGATGGCACAAAGGCCGTGGAACCGGGGATATCCCGGCGCACGGTGCACTTGCGGGTGCCGGGCGGGCAGATACAGTGCTTGCGGCAGCTGATGGAAGGATCCTCCAGGGGGCGGGTGGGCTTCTCCTGGGAATAGACCACCTTGAGCTTTTTGATGCCACGCTTGCGGCACTCGGTGCGCATCACCTTGGCCAGGGGGCAAACCGAGGTTTTGTATATATCGGCCACCTGGAAGGCTGTGGGATCCAGCTTATTTCCCGCGCCCATGGAGCAGATAATGGGCACGCCGGCGGCCCTGGCGTTTTCCACCAGCGCCAGCTTGCCCTTGACGGTGTCGATGGCGTCCACAATATAATCGTACTGGGTAAAATCAAACTGCTCCTGGGTGTCGGGCATATAAAAGGTTTTATAGGTGGTGACCCGGCATTCAGGATTGATATCCATCACCCGGGCCTGGGCCACGTCCACCTTGTACTGCCCCACCGTGGAGCGCAGGGCGTAAATCTGGCGGTTCAGGTTGGTAAGGCAAACCTTGTCATCGTCGATCAGGTCCAGCGCGCCAACGCCCGACCGGGCCAGCGCCTCCACCGTGTAGCCGCCCACGCCGCCGATGCCAAAAACCGCCACCCGGCACCGGGCCAGCTTTTCCATGGTCTCCGGGCCAAACAGCAATTGCGTTCTGGAAAATTGATTCAGCATTCCGTGCTCCTTCGTTCCTCATAATCGTCCAGGAAGGAATATTCCTTTCCCCGGTATTTCCAGCCCACCATGGTATCCAGCTGCAGGGTATGGATGCTGGCAAAAATGTTGCGCTCAATGTTGGGATTATCCCGTTTCAGGCGCTTGAGCAGCTGCTTGATTTCCTGCCGCTTGCTGCCGCCCTGGCCGTTGTCGCACAGCGTGCAGTTTTCGGTAAAGCGGCAGGCGCACTGGATAAAGGTGAGCTCGTTGGCGTTCTTCCAGGCAATGATATCATCCTCATGCACCAGGTACAGGGGACGGATCAATTCCATGCCGGGAAAGTTTTTGGCCTTTAGCTTGGGGATCATGGCCTGGATCTGGCCGCCGTAAAACATGCCCATCACCGTGGTGCCGATCACATCGTCAAAATGATGTCCCAGGGCAATTTTGTTGCAGCCCAGCTCCCGGGCCTTCTTGTACAGGCAGCCCCGCCGCATGCGGGCGCACAGAAAGCAGGGATTTTTTTCCTGTGCGTTGGCAACCTCAAAGATGTCGCTTTCAAAGATCGTATAAGGGATTTCCAGGAACCGGGCGTTGCTTTCCACCTTGCGGCGGTTGATCTCGTTATAGCCGGGATCCATGATCAGGTATTCCACCGCAAAGGGGATCTCGCTGTGCCGGTGCAGCATCTGCATCATTTTGGCCATCAGCATGCTGTCCTTGCCGCCTGAAATGCAAACGGCGATCTTATCGCCGGGCTTGATCAGCTCATAGCGCTTAATGGCCTTGCAGAAGGGGCTCCACAGCTCCTCATGATAGCGGCGGACAATGGACTGCTCCACCAACTGGCAGGGGGTAAATTCCCGGCTCATAGCATTATCTCCTTGCATACTGCGTCAAAAACGCGCAGGAATTCTTTGATTTCATCCGCTGTGGTATGATGGCTCAGGCTCACGCGCCAGCTTTCCAGCGCCTGGCGGCGGTTATGGGTAACGGCATATACCGCCCGGGAGGGCGTGTTCTCCACCGAGCAGGCCGATTTCACCGATACGCATACCCCATGCCTGTCCAGCGCGTCCCGAAAATCCCTGCCCTTGATGCCGGGCATGCCCAGGTTCAGGATATGGGGCACCGCGTCCCCTGGGCTGTAAATCTGCGCGCCGCGATCGGTCAGCGCCCGGCGCAGCATGGCGTTCAGGCCGGAGACTTTTTCATAATGCGTCTCCTGTCCGTCCCGCGCCATTTCCAGCGCCAGCGAAAGCGATGCCGCCAGCCCCGCCGCCGGGGTCCCGCTGCGGTACAGCGTGGTGCTGACGCCGCCATGAATGAGCGGCTCCATCTCCACCTGGGATTTTTTATACAATAGGCCGCTGCCGTTGAGCCCGCCAAACTTGTGCCCGCTGAGGCTGACGGTATCGGCCAGGGAAAAGTCAAAGGCGACCTTGCCCACGGCCTGGGTGGCGTCCACATGCAGGCGGCAATGGGGATAGGCGCGGATGATGCGCGCGGCCTCGGCCACAGGCTGGATGGCGCCCAGCTCGCTGTCCACCGCGCACAGGGTCACCAGTACGGTATCGGAACGCAGCAGATCGCGCAGGCTGTCCAGGTCAACGCGTCCATCCGGGGCGATCTCCAGCATGTCAATCTGCCAGCCGCGCTCCTGCAGGGCTGTGAGACAGCCGCTGACCGAGGCGTGCTCCAGCGGCGTGGTGAGCATATGCCGGCCAAAGTGCCGGCTGGCGTAGGCGATGCCCTGGATGGCGGTGTTATTGCTTTCGCTGGCGCCCGAGGTAAAGATCACCTCTTCCGGCAGCACGCGCAGCGCCGCCGCCGCCCGCGTGGCCGCGTCGGCCATTTCCTTCTGGGCAGCATAGCCCGCGGCGTGGCGGGCGTTGGGATTGCCAAGGCACCGGCGCTCCACCTCACAGAAACGCTCCAGCACCGCCTCCTCCGGCGGCATGTTGGCGGTGTAATCCAGGTAAATCATTGGTTTCAAGCCTTTAAATTGATCATTTTAATAGGAATTCAAACGCATGCTATTGTACAACAGATGCGCGCAGAAAGCAAGGGGCGCCGCCCGTGGAATACGTTCCTCCCGCTGTCTGTCGCCGTAAAAGCAGCAAACAAAAAAAGAAACGCCGGGGCAAGCCGAAAAAATGTTTCGGCCGGTCTCCGGCGTTCTTTTGCCCATGGGAAGGCTTAAGCCAAAAGCTTTGATTCCCGCTCCGTCCGTTTTCGCGGCAATGGCGGCGCTGCCGGCCGTTTATTCCTGCCGCAGCGTCTGCGCCAGCTTGCTGCTGAGCAAGGCAAAGCTTACGGCCATATCCTCATTCTGCACCAGTACGTCCTTGGGCACATGCAGATGCACATGGGCAAAGTTCCATATGGCCCGCACGCCGGCGCGCACCAGCGCATCGCAAACGCCCTGGGCCTGGGGCGCCGGGGTGGTAATGATGCCAATGAGCAGCTTCCGCTGGCGGCATATTTCGCTCAGCCGCTCCATGGGGAACACCTCGCAGCCATGAATGCACTGGCCCACCAGCGCCGGATCGCAGTCAAAAGCGGCGGCGATATCCAATCCGTAATCGGCAAAGCCGCTGTAGCTCATCAGCGCCTTGCCCAGGTGCCCCACGCCCACCAGCGCCGCGGTATGGGCGCAGTCATAGCCTAAAAAGTGTTCAATATCGGCAATCAGGCTGTCCACGCTGAAGCCCACCCGGGGCTTGCCAGGCTGGCTGGACACCGCCGCCAGGTCCTTGCGCACCTGCACCTCATATATGTTCAGCGATTCGGCAATGGCCCCGGCGGGCACATATTCCATGCCCTTGGTCTGCAGCTCCTTGAGGTATTTTAAATAATATGGCAAGCGCTTTATGCCCTGCACAGACAGAACGTGCGTATCCTGCTCCTGCAACGGTAAAACCCCCAAACATATTCCGAGTAATTACCTATATTATAGCAAAAAAATTCAAAACACGCAATGGCCGGAATTACAGCACCGTCACCCAATCGCCGGCTTTGGCCGATCCATCCTCCAACACCTTGGCAAAAATCCCCTCCCGGGGCATCACACAGTCGCCCGCCTTTTCGCGGATGGCGCAGTTATAATGGCATTCCTTGCCGATCTGGGTCACTTCGCACAGCGCGGTGCCAATCTTGATCTTCGTGCCCACAGGCAGCTCATAGAGCGTCAGTCCTTCGGTCAGCACGTTTTCGGCAAAATCCCCGGGCTTCAGATCAAAATCAATATGCTCCTGCACCTTCTGCACGCTGTTTGTGCCAAGCAAGCTGATCTGGCGATGCCAGTCGCCGGCGTGGGCGTCGCCCACAATGCCGTGGCCCACCTTCATTTCAATGCGCTCCACCGGATGCTTCTGGGTTCCCTTTTCGGTGCTGATGTTCACCGCCAGGATGCGCGCGGCCTTGGGCGCGCAGTCGGCGGAGCCAAGGGTTTGGAGCATTTCCACGCCATGCTTCACGGGCTTGACGACGGCGCCGAAATTCTCGGTGCTGGCCTTCTTGCTGCCGGGCAGGTTAATGATCAGCGTGCCGCCGCGAATGCCCGCGGTCTCGCGGCTCAGGCAGCCGTGGGGGGTGATCTTCATGCTCTCGGCCCGCATGGTCTCGGGAATGCCCGGCGCCTGCCGCTGGATGACGGCCAGCGTGGCCTCGGGCGTGATATCCCGGGGCGAAAAGCCCGTTCCGCCGGTGGTGAGCACCAGGCCCACCCGCTTTTCATCGGCGCAGGCGATGAGCTCCCGCTCAATCATGGCCTTTTCATCGGGCACCATGGCGGTATATACCACTTCCCAGCCGTTCTCCCGCAGCATCTGGCACAGCGCGGGGCCGCTGGTATCCTCCCGTTCGCCCCGGAAGCCTTTGTCGCTCACCGTGATCACGGCGGCTGTATAGATATATTCGCTCATTTTGTTTCATCCTTCCTGTAATAATCCCCGTGCACGCCGCCGGTCTTGCTGACCAGCCGGATATCGGTGATCACCATATCCCGCTGCACTGCCTTGCACATATCGTATACTGTCAGCGCCGCTCCGCTCACGGCGGTCAGCGCTTCCATCTCCACGCCGGTGCGTCCGTCGCAGCGGACGCTGGCTTCTATTTCCACCGAATGCCGTCCTTCGTCCAGCCACAGCCGCAGGTCAATGCCGCTGATCTGCACCGGATGGCACATGGGGATGATTTCCGGGGTGCGCTTGGCGGCCATAATGCCGGCGATTTGGGCCACGGTCAGCACGTCGCCCTTTTTCATGCCGCCGGTGCGGATCAGCCCAAAGGTATTTTCGTTCACCAGCACCCGGCCGGCGGCCACCGCCTCCCGGCGGGTAATTTCCTTGTCCCCCACGTTGACCATCCGGGCGTTTCCCTGGCTGTCAAAATGGGTAAAATCAGCATTGGGCTGCATTTTTTATCCTCCGATCCGATTCATGGTCCGGGCGGAATGGCTGCGCTCGGTGGCAGACAGCGTCTCGTGCTGCTGGGGCTTGAGCTGGCAGGCCTGCCGCAGCACCGCCGCCATTCCTTCGTAATCAAGCCCCTTGAGGCACAGCTCATCCTTGGAATGCAGGCAGGGCTTCACATGGCCGTCGGCCGTCAGCCGCAGGCGGTTGCATTCCCGGCAAAAGTGATTGGAAAGCGGACTGATCAGCCCAATGCTGCCCTGGGCCCCGGGCAGGCGGTACAGCTGGGCCACGCCGTCGTGCGTCTCACAGGGCACGGCATCCGGCAGCATATCCAGCACCCGGGCCGCCGGAATATAGGCCTGTTCGCCAAAAACCGCGTCCCCCGGCATGGGCATAAGCTCAATAAAGCGCACGTCCACCGGCCAGCGCCGGGTCAGCGCGGCCAGGGCGGGCACCTCATCCGCGTTGAAACCGCCAATCAGCACGGCGT
>JAFUGB010000044.1 GCA_017469605.1 Clostridia bacterium | reverse complement strand
GGTGGTATCCGTGGGCGCTTACACCATTCCCCTGCTGGAGGAGGCCAGCAAATCCCGCGACAACATTACTTTGCTTACCGATACTACTGCCACTCAGATTTTGACCGATGAAAACGGCGCTGCATGCGGCATCCTGGCCACCGGCAAGACCGGCAACACCGTCACTGTGAATGCCAAGGGCGTCATCCTGGCTACCGGCGGCTTCGGCGCGAACCTGGATATGGTGGTCAAGTATGCGCCCCAGTTGGAAGGCTACATGACCACCAACGCGGCGGGCATCCAGGGCCAGGGCATCCTGATGGCTCAGGCGCTGGGCGCTGCCACCGTGGATATGGAGCAGGTGCAGATCCATCCCACTGTGCAGGCAGATACTGCTTCCCTGATCACCGAGGGTCTGCGCGGCGACGGCGCAATCCTGGTGAACGCCAACGGCGAACGCTTCACTGACGAAGTGGGCACCCGCGACGTGGTTTCCGCCGCCGAAATCGCCCAGCCCGGCTCCTTCTCCTGGCTGCTGGTGGATCAGAAGATGGTGGACGCCTCCTCTGTTATTCAGGGCTACATCAATCGTGGCTTTATGTACGGCGCGGACAGCTACGAAGAACTTGCCGCCATCCTGGACATTCCTGCCGACACGTTTGCCGCTACCATGAATACCTGGAACGGCTATGTGGCCGAAAAGAACGATGCTGACTTTGGCCGCACCTCTTTCGCCAGCCCCCTGGACACCGCTCCCTTCTATGCAGTGAAGGTGACAGCGGGCATCCACCACACCATGGGCGGCTTGAAAATCGACACTGAAACCCATGTGTTGAATGAAAACGGCGAAATCATCCCCGGCCTGTTTGCCGCGGGCGAAGTGACCGGCGGCGTGCATGGCGCAAACCGTTTGGGCGGCAACGCCGTGGCCGACTTTGTGGTCTTTGGCCGCATTGCCGGTGAGCGGGCTGTCGAATATGTAAAGTAATTCGCTTGCTCTGCGCAGGGTATGCCTTTGCGGCATACCCTGTTTTTTTAAACGATAGAAAAAGATCGATTGATGTGATATAATGATGAGGAAATCGGTCGCAGACCGATTATCCGTCTCGCCGGGCCCCGAAGGGCAGCACGGCGAGCATCTTATGATATAATAGAAGCTGTAAACACACGCCAAGGGGGAAATGTATGAACATCCTGCATTTGAAATATGTGGTCAGCATTGCGGAAAATGGCTCCATCAATAAAGCGGCGGAGGAACTGCACGTCGCGCAGCCGAACCTGAGCCGTGTGATCAAGGACATGGAGGCCAATCTGGGCATTGTGTTCTTTCGGCGCACATCCAAGGGAATGCTGCTGACCCCGGATGGGGAGCGGTTTATCGGACAGGCCAGAAAGATTCTGGAACAGGTGGATGAAATGGAGAAAATGTACACCTCGGGTCTGCCTACAAAGCAATCATTTTCCTTGTCCGCGCCGCGGGCCAGCTATATTTCCGATGCGTTTACCAGCTTTTCACGTTCCTTGACTGATGATGACGCGGAGCTATACTACCATGAAGCCAATGCCCTGCAAGCTATCAAAAATATCCAGGAAGTGGGTTACAATTTAGGGATTATTCGCTATGCAGCCAATTACGATAAATATTTCAAGGAAATGCTGGAAGAAAAGAACTTGGAATACGATCTGATCGCAGAATTCAAATATGTGCTGGTGATGCACGAAGCCAGCCTGCTGGCGAAAATGGATGTGATCCATTTTGACGATCTCAAGCCCTTTATCCAAATTGCGCACGCTGATCCCTATGTTCCTTCCCTGCCGCTATCTGTTGTGCGTAATGAAGAATTGCCCGATGTACCGCGCCGCATCTTCGTGTTTGAGCGGGGAAGCCAAATGAACCTGTTAGCGGAAAATCCGCAGACCTTCATGTGGGTATCGCCGCTGCCGGATCGATTGCTCCAGCGGCTGCACCTGGTGCAGCGGGAATGCCCGGATAATCATAGAAGCTACAAGGATATGCTGATCTATAAAAAGGATTATCGGCTGACGGAACTGGATAAGCGGTTTATTACCGAGCTTTGCCAGTCAAAACGGAGATGCTTTTACGGGGCAGCCTCCGCAAAATAAATTTTTACATTACAGACGCTTTGCTGTCAAAACTGGCAGCAAAGCGTCTTTTTTGTGCATTTATCGATATTAAATTATCGATAGATATATAGGACGTATACAGTTTTGGTAATTCCTCTGATGCCGCCGTTTCCATATAATTAAATAGGTTAAAGGAGGGTGAGACTATGCAAAGCACAACGCTTTCCAAGGCCACGCTGAGCCGTATTCCATTGTATTTACAGTATGTGCGGACGGTCAACAGCGATATGATTTCCGCCACCATTGTCGCCCGGAATCTGGGCTTGGGTGAAGTGCAGGTTCGCAAGGATCTGGGAATGATCAGCCGGGAGGGACAGCCAAAGGTTGGTTATCCTGTGCGGAAATTGCAGCGGGATTTGGAAAAGGCTTTGGGGATTCATCAAAAAATATCCGCCGTGATTGTTGGCGCGGGAAAAATGGGAACTGCCCTCATGGATTATGACGGGTTTCAGGAATACGGTCTGGAGATTGCCGCAGCCTTTGACAATCATGCTTCAGAAGTGCCGTTCAAGCACGGCAATATGAGCATTTACGCCATGAGCAATCTCAAATCGTTCTGCCAGCAGTATGATGTGCGTTTGGGCATTTTAACGGTGCCAGCATCGGCGGCGCAGGATGCAGCGGATCAAATGGTAGCAAGCGGCATCACTGCGATTTTGAATTTCGCGCCGTGTCACATTCGGGTGCCTGCCCATGTTACGGTGCAGCAGCTGAATGTGGCGCTGGCCCTGGCCCATTTGAATCTCATGGTCAATCAAGGGAAAAAGGAACAGGAGGAAATGCACTATGGAAAGCAAATCGTATGAGGTAACGGACAGCGCAGAAAGCCTGGAGGCCGCGATTGAGCGGGTGCGGGCAGCGCAAAAGGCATTTTCAACCTATACCCAGGAACAGGTGGATCAAATTTTCCTGGCAGCCGCCACCGCTGCCAACCAGGCCCGCATCTTGCTGGCCAAGCTGGCCGTACAGGAAACGGGTATGGGCGTGGTGGAAGATAAGGTTATAAAAAATCACTATGCCAGCGAGTATATTTACAACGCCTATCGGGATACCAAAACCTGCGGTGTGATCAAGGAGGACACGGCTTACGGCATGAAAAAGATTGCCGAGCCCATCGGCGTTATCGCCGCCGTCATCCCCACCACCAACCCCACATCCACCGCTATTTTCAAAGCACTGATTGCCTTAAAAACCCGCAATGGCATTATTTTCAGCCCCCATCCTCGCGCCAAGGGCGCGACCATTGCAGCAGCCAAGGTGGTGCTGGAAGCGGCGGTAAAGGCCGGAGCGCCAGATGGGATTATCGGCTGGATCGATGTTCCCAGTCTGGAAATGACCAATACCCTGATGAAAGAAGCCGATATAATCCTGGCGACCGGCGGCCCCGGTATGGTGAAGGCCGCCTATTCCAGCGGCAAGCCTGCCCTGGGCGTAGGCGCTGGCAACGTACCCGCCGTAATCGATGACAGCGCAGATGTCATACTGGCGGTCAACAGTATCATTCATTCCAAAACCTTTGATAACGGCATGATCTGCGCTTCCGAGCAGAGTGTGATCGTGCTCGATGGCGTGTATGACGCTGTGAAAGCCGAGTTTTCCTCCCGCGGCTGTTATTTTCTTCAGGGCGATGAACTAAACAAAGTTCGCAGGACAATGATCATCAACGGTGCACTGAATGCCAAGATTGTGGGCCAGAGCGCCTATAAAATTGCCCAGCTTTCCGGTGTCACTGTGCCGGAGGGAACGAAAATCCTGATCGGTGAAGTGGAATCGGTAGATCTGAGCGAGGAATTTGCCCATGAAAAACTGAGTCCCGTGTTGGCCATGTACCGGGCGCGGGATTTGGAGGACGCTTTCAGCAAAGCGGACCGCCTGATTGCCGATGGCGGCTACGGTCATACCGCCTCCATATATCTGAATTCGCAAAAGAAGCAGGACGTGCTGAGCGCCTTCGCCGCCCGGATGAAAACCTGCCGGATCGTTGTGAATACACCTTCCTCCCAGGGCGGTATCGGCGATCTGTATAATTTCAAGCTGGCTCCGTCTCTGACGCTGGGCTGCGGAAGCTGGGGCGGCAATTCCGTTTCTGAAAACGTGGGGGTGAAGCACCTGCTGAATATCAAAACGGTGGCCGAAAGGAGAGAAAATATGCTGTGGTTCCGCGCACCGGAAAAGGTGTATATCAAAAAAGGCTGCCTGCCGGTGGCGCTGGATGAATTGAAAACGGTGATGGGCAAGAAGAAAGCCTTTATCGTTACCGATAATTTCCTTTATCACAACGGCAACACCAAGCCCATTGCCGATAAGCTGGATCAAATGGGTATCGCTCATACTACCTTCTTCAACGTGGAGCCCGATCCTACGCTTGCCTGCGCCAAGGCAGGAGCGGAGGACATGCGCCTGTTCCAGCCGGATGTGATCATTGCCCTGGGCGGCGGCAGCGCCATGGACGCCGCCAAGATCATGTGGGTGCTGTACGAGCATCCCGAAGCGGGTTTCATGGATATGGCCATGCGCTTTATGGATATTCGCAAGCGTGTCTATACCTTCCCGAAAATGGGCGAAAAGGCGTATTTCATCGCCATTCCCACCTCTGCCGGCACAGGCAGCGAGGTGACGCCCTTTGCCGTCATTACCGATGAAAAGACCGGCGTAAAATACCCCCTGGCCGATTACGAACTGTTGCCCAAGATGGCGATCATCGATACAGATTTCCACATGACCGCTCCCAAGGGCCTGACTGCAGCCAGCGGCATTGATGCTGTGACCCACGCGCTGGAGGCATACGCCTCCATGATGGCCACCGATTACACCGATGGCCTGGCCTTAAAGGCGCTGAAAACCATCTTTGAATACCTGCCCCGCGCCTATGACGATGGCTTAAGGGATGTGGAAGCCAGAGAGAAGATGGCCAACGCCGCCACCATGGCGGGTATGGCCTTCGCCAACGCTTTCCTGGGTGTGTGCCATTCCATGGCGCACAAGCTGGGCGCGTTCCATCATATCGCCCACGGCGTGGCGAATGCTTTAATGATCGAAGAAGTGCTGCGCTTCAACGCCGCTGAAGTACCCGCCAAGATGGGCACTTTCCCACAGTATGATCATCCTCACACTCTGCGGCGCTATGCCGAGGTGGCGGAATACCTGGGCGTCCAGGGCGACAGTGACGAGGAAAAGCTGGAAGGGTTGATCCGCATGATCAATGATCTGAAAGCGTACATCGGCATCAAGCCCACCATTCGGGATTATGTACCAGATGAAGCGGACTTCCTGGCCCGGCTGGACGATATGGTGGAACAGGCTTTCGACGATCAATGCACCGGAGCCAATCCCTGTTATCCCTTGATGAGCGAAATCAAGCAGATGTATCTGAACGCATATTACGGAAAACAGTGAAGGGAGGCAATGTTATGAAGCTGGATCGAGTCATCGCGGTGCGCAATTCCAAAACCATCTACCGGGATGGAGAAAGATGCGTCAAGGTGTTTAACGCCGATTATTCCAAAGCGGATATTCTGAACGAAGCGCTGAACCAGGCCAGAATTGAGGAAACGGGGCTGCATATCCCCAAGATTCTGGAAGTAACCATGATTGATGGGAAATGGGCTATCGTGACGGAATTTATCAGTGGAAAAACCCTGTCCCACCTGATGCGTGAAAACCCGGACGAAAAAGAAAAATATCTGGAACAGTTCGTTGATCTGCAAATGCAAGTGCAGGCCCAAACCTGCCCTATGCTGAACCGCCAGAAGGATAAAATGAGCCGCAAGATCAGCGAAGCCCAGCTGGATGATACCACCAAGTACGATCTTCATGCCCGCCTGGAGGGGATGCCCACCCACAACAAAGTATGCCACGGCGATTTCTGGCCCTCCAATGTGATTATCAGCGAGGATGGAACACCCTATATCATCGATTGGGCCCATGTGACCCAGGGCAACGCCTCCGCCGATGTGGCCCGCACCTATCTTTTGTTCTGGCTGAACGGCGACATCGTAGGCGCAAACCAGTATTTGAATCTGTTCTGCCAAAAGAGCGGAACGCCCATTTCCTACGTGCAGAAGTGGATGCCTATTGTGGCAGCCAGCCAATCCGTGAAGGGCAACGAAAAGGAACGGGAGTTTCTTTTGTCCTGGGCCAATGTGGTGGAATATCATTAAACGGGAGATGACAAAGAAATGGATATTGTGGTGTGTATCGGATCATCCTGCCATATCAAGGGTGCGCGGAGCGTGGTGGAACAGCTTCAGGATTTGATTGCCAAAGAAAATCTGAGCGACAAAATCAAGCTCAGCGGCACCTTCTGTATGGGCAAATGCCAGCAGGGCGTGTGCGTAACGGTGGACGGGGATTTTTTCTCCGTTTCTCCCGAAAATGTGAGATATTTCTTTGAAACGGAAGTCCGTCCAAAGCTTCAATAAAAGGAAAGGGCGTTGACAGTTATGCCAAACTGCCTGACATTAAAAAAATCCAACTGCAAGAATTGTTATAAATGGATCC
>JAFUGB010000043.1 GCA_017469605.1 Clostridia bacterium | reverse complement strand
TGTTTTTATGCGCTGAAAGGCCGGGCAAGGGGATAGCGCTTCATCGGGCCCCTGGTCCCGTTTGCCGTTTTTTATGGACTTTCGCTTTGGCTGACGGTGCTCTGTTTGTGTAAAAAACCATGAGAATTGCATCAAATAAACGCGCTTTGCTTGACAGAAATGAATGAATCAAGTACAATGTAGTTTGAAATAATGCCGTTCCGCGCGCATATGGCGCGTATCAGGAAGGGGGGTCGGGCATGTTGTTTGCCCTGAAAACAAAAAAACGCTTTGCGCTGCTGCTGGCCTTGCTGGCGGCCGTGCTGTTCTTTGCATTGCCTGCGCTGGCCGAGGAGCCGATCAGCTTTTCCCTGTCGGTGGATCCGGCCAGCCTGACCCAGCCCGGGCCGGTGACCGTGTCGCTGCGCGTGGGCAATAACAGCGGCGCCGATCTGACCGAGCCTGTGTCCCTACAGGATCCGGACGGCCAGGTGGTGACCGCCTTTGGCGACGGCGGCCAGGCGCTGATCAAGCAGGGCGAGTTCATTACCGCCCAGCATACCTATGAAGTGACTCAGGCCCAGCTCAACGAGGGCAAATTGACCTATACCCTGAGCTACAACCAGGTGGACGAAAATGGCGATGTGGTGGTGCAGACCCTGGCCAAGTCCGCCGCGGTGGCCTATACCGGCACCAATGTGGATCTGACCGTCAACCGCACCATTGATCCCGAGGTGGTCCGCAGCGGTAAAACGGTAAGCGTGCAGTATGAGCTGTATAACGCCGGGAATGTGGACATCAAAAACATCCGCGTGCGCGAGAATTCCTCGATATCCGGCGCGGCCCAGACGGTGGCCGCCCTGGCGCCCGGGGAGCGCAAAACCATTCAGTTCACCGCCACCATGGGCAGCAGCGCCATGACCAGCGTGGGCCGGGTAACCTATACCGCGGGCGATGAAACCAATACCGTTTCGCTGCCCGAGGTGATCATTCCCAGGGCCAATCCCGGCCTGCAGCTGGGCGATTTTCTGTCGGCGGACAAAACGGCCATCACCAACGGTGAAACGGTCACCCTGACCATGTCCATCAAGAACAACGGCAACATCACCTATTCCAATATCAGCGTGACCGACGCAGACTTTGGCGAGCTGTTCACCAACCTGTCCCTGGGCCCCGGCGAAACGCTGGTTAAGGAAAAACAGTTCACCCTGGATAAGACCACCGCTTTCAAATACACTGTTACCCTGCCCGATAACACCGGCACCACCAATACCGTGACCTCCAACGAGGTGAAGGTCAGCGTATATGATCCTTCCCAGGTACTGATGCTTACCCTGGTGGCCGATGCCGATACGCAGACCATCAGCAGCGCGCCTGCCGATGTGGCCTTCACGCTGACACTGACCAATAATTCGGCCTTTGAGGCCAAGAACATCCGACTGAGCCATGGGGCCACCAACATCTATACCGTAGATAAGCTGGCGCCCTCCGAAAGCGTGACCATTACCCGCAGCTTCAGCGTTTCCCAGGCGGGCAAGTTCCGCTTCACCGCTACGGCCAGGGACGCCCTGGATAACACCGTTTCCTTTGACAGCAATGAGATCGCGCTGACCTACGCCGCGCCGGTGGTGACCGCCACCATGGCACCCATCCCCACAGTGGGGCCGCTGATCACCGTGACGCCCGCGCCCATCGAGGTGCTGGAGCCTGTCAAGCTGCAAACCAATCAGCTGCTCCACACGGCGGCTTATGTGCTGGGCGGCCTGTTTGCCGCTTCCTTTGCCCTGTTCCTGGTCAGTACGGTGATCCGCGTTAAAAAGCGCAGCAGCAGCAAGAACGCCTATGACCATATGGAGCTGGGCGAAAAGCGCGATTATACCGAGCCCGCCAAGTACCCGGTGGAGATGACGCCGGCCGAGGAGGAATTGGCCGCGCTGAATCGGGAGGAAAAGGCTGACGCTGAGCTGCCTTCCGATTCCATCCTAAAGGAAGAAACGCCCACCGTGGCGCCCGGCAATGACGACAGCACCAGCTATCGCCTGACCCGTCAAGACAGCACCCAGTTTGATACGCCCGCCCCTGCCGTCCAGGCCAGGGAGGAAGCCCAGCCTGCCCGGCACCGCCGTGCCGGCCGCAAGGCGGACGACGCCGAAGCACCCAGCGAGGACGAGTAATACAAAAGAGAATTAAAGGCCGTGCCGAAGGGCCCATCTGATCCTCCGGCACGGCCTTTGTTGTGCAAGATCGGGGCGATTTTTGCGGTTATTCTCTTATTTCAACCCCATTCACACGCTAATACAAAACCTGATGAAAACAACCCATCTGAAAACACAAATTTGACAGGGAAGGGATACGAACGGGGACGTTCTCTTTCGGAGCCCGAAAGAGAACCAGAAAGGGCTGCGTTTGTCGCCGTAAATGCAACTGAAACAAAGAGAAGCAAGGACGCCTGCCATCGCTTCCGGGCAGCACGGCAAAGCCGTGCATGCTGTGCGCAAAGCGCACAGCGAAAACCCGCTGGACAGACCGAAAAATAAGTAAACTTATTTTTCGGCT
>JAFUGB010000446.1 GCA_017469605.1 Clostridia bacterium | reverse complement strand
CCCAGGCCCTCCCATAGCTTGAGCACCTCTTGCTCCGACGCCCCGGCCAGCGCGGCCACGTCGGGAAAGCGGCTTAAAAAGCGGAGATAATACCCGGCCACCGTTTCGGTGCGGGTCTGCTGCAGCATGATTTCCGATACCCAAATGGCATACGGATCCTGGACGCCGCGGAAGGGCAGGGTTCGCTTGTTCTGCCGGTACCATGGCAAAAGCTGGGGATACGCCATAAACGCCTCCTTACTGGGATTGTTATTTAGTATACCATAAACGCCTCCCTTCCGGAAAGAAAAAAGAAGAAAAAGCGCAAAAGGCCGATTTTGCGCATTTTTTCATTTTTAATCAATAATTTTTAGAAAATTTTTTCAAAATAGGTATTGCATACTGGCGCTGTTTGCGGTAAAATACCATTTGAAGGGCGTTAGCACTCGTTGAATCTGAGTGCTAACAAGCTCTGAAACAATCAAAATCTTTTAAGGAGGATATATCATATGACTATCAAGCCTTTGGGTGACCGCGTGGTCATCAAGGATGTGGAAACCGAAGAAACCACCAAGAGCGGCATCATCCTGACCGCCGCCGCCAAGGAAAAGCCCCAGATGGCCGAAGTGCTGGCCGTCGGTCCCGGCGGCATGGTGGACGGCAAGGACGTTAAAATGCAGGTGACCGTGGGTCAGAAGGTCATTTATTCCAAGTATGCCGGCACCGAAGTGAAGCTGGACGGCGAGGAAGTCAAGATCGTCAGCCAGAAGGACATCCTGGCCATCGTAGAGTAAAATCTGATTATAAGAAAAAAAGGAGATAGATCATTATGGCAAAGCAGATTAAATTCGGTGAGGACGCCCGCCGCGCCCTGGAAAAAGGCTTGAACACACTGGCCGATACCGTTAAAATCACCCTGGGCCCCAAGGGCCGCAATGTTGTGCTGGATAAAAAGTACGGCGCGCCCCTCATCACCAATGACGGCGTGACCATCGCCAAGGAAGTGGAGCTGGAGGATCCCTTTGAAAACATGGGCGCCCAGCTGATCAAGGAAGTGGCTACCAAAACCAACGATGTTGCCGGTGACGGCACCACCACCGCCACCCTGCTGGCCCAGGCCATCGTCCGCGAGGGCATGAAGAACCTGGCTGCCGGCGCCAACCCCATGGTGCTGCGCCGCGGCATTGAAGCCGCCACCGCCGAGGCTGTATCCGCCCTGACCGAGCTTTCCCGTCCCATCAGCGGCAAGCAGGCCATCGCCCAGGTTGCTTCTATTTCCGCCGGCGACGAAACCATTGGCCAGCTGATTTCCGACGCCATGGAAACCGTGGGCAAGGACGGCGTTATCACCGTGGAAGAAAGCAAGACCATGAAGACCGAGCTGACCACCACCGAGGGCATGCAGTTTGACCGCGGCTATGCCAGCGCTTACATGGTCACCGATCCTGACAAGATGGAAGCCGTTCTGGACAACCCCTACATCCTGATCACCGATAAGAAGATCAGCAATATCCAGGAAGTGCTGCCCGTGCTGGAGCAGGTTGTGCAGCAGGGCAAGAAGCTGCTGATCATCGCTGAGGATGTGGAAGGCGAAGCCCTGGCCACCCTGGTGGTCAACAAGATCCGGGGCACCTTCACCTGCGTGGCTGTCAAGGCGCCCGGCTTTGGCGACCGCCGCAAGGAAATGCTGCGGGATATCGCCGTGCTGACCGGCGGCCAGGTCATCAGCGAGGAGATCGGCCTGGAGCTCAAGGATGCTACCGTGGATATGCTGGGCATGGCGCGCCTGGTTAAGGTGGATAAAGAGAACACCACCATTGTGGAAGGCGCCGGCGAAAAGGCTGAAATCGATGCCCGTATCGGCCAGATCCGCGCTCAGATTGCCGAAACCACCAGCGATTATGACCGTGAAAAGCTGCAGGAGCGGCTGGCCAAGCTGGCTGGCGGCGTAGCCGTCATCCAGGTGGGCGCTGCCTCCGAAATCGAAATGAAGGAGCGCAAGATGCGCATTGAAGATGCGCTGGCCGCTACCCGCGCGGCTGTGGAAGAGGGCTTCGAGCCCGGCGGCGGCGTGGCGATGCTGAGCGCGGTAAAGCGCGTGCAGAAGATCGTTACCAACTATACCGGCGATGAGCGCACCGGCGTGCAGATCGTTCTGGCTGCCATGGAAGAGCCCGTCCGCCAGATCGCCCGCAACGCCGGCATCGACGGCAGCGTGATCATTGAGAATATCCGCCGCCGCAACAAGCCCGATTACGGCTACGACGCGCTGAAGAGCGAGTATGTGGATATGTTTGAGCGCGGCATCATTGATCCTACCAAGGTTACCCGCAGCGCCCTGCAGAACGCTTCCAGCGTGGCTGCCATGGTGCTGACCACCGAGTCCCTGGTCACCGACATCCCCGCGCCCGAACCGGCTGCGCCCGCCAATCCCGGCATGGGCGGCGGCATGTACTAAGCCAAAGCTTCAATTTTGCGATACCAGGCTTAAAAACCTGGTATCGTTTTTTTTATTCTGCGCATACTACCTTCGACATGGAGGGATCGCATATGGATCGACAACCGGTGTTTCCACATCCGCTGATGCGCCTTCCCCGGCCGGGAGACCGGGAGATCAGGGCAAAGGATGCGCGTGTCTTTCCCATTGTGCGCGAAAAGGAGTGAAAGCATGCAGCAGAGTTCTTCAAAACGGGACAGGATTGCGGAATATAAGGAGCTGATCAGCCGCATCACGCCCAAAAGCAAATTGGCGCAGGGCTGCTGGCGGGCGTTTTGGGTGGGCGGAATGATCTGCATACTGGGCCAGGCGCTGATCAACTACGCCATGGCCGTATGGCGGCTGAACCAGGCGCAGGCGGGAACCTTTGCCAGCGTGGTGCTGGTGTTCCTGACGGCCGCGCTGACAGGCGTGGGTATTTTTGATAAGCTGGCCAAGTACGCCGGGGCGGGCACCGTGGTGCCCATCACCGGGTTTGCCAACGCCATGGTATCACCCGCCATGGAATTCAGGCCGGAGGGATTTGTGCTGGGAACAGGCGCCAAGCTGTTCACCATTGCCGGTCCGGTGCTGGTATACGGCATCAGCGCGTCGGTGGCGGTGGGGCTGATCTACTATTTCATTGCGTAATAACGGAGGCAGTATGAACGCACCCAATCGGATGGGAAATCAAACGATCGTGTACCGGAATACGCCCTGGATCGTGGCGTCAGCCTGCGCGGCCGGGCCCCGGGAAGCCCAGGGCCCACTGGGGGATAAGTTTGACCTGGTGGCGCAGACGCCGGACTTTGGGCAGGAAAGCTATGAGCAGGCCGAGGTTGCCCTGCTTCGGGAAGCCTGCCGCATTTGCCTGGGGAAAGCCAACCTGGGAGAAAAGGGCGTGCAGGCCATGCTGGGCGGCGATTTGCTCAACCAGATCATGCCTTCTTCCCTGGCTGCCCGGTCGCTTAAAATCCCCTTTCTTGGCATGTACGGCGCATGCAGTACCATGTCCGAGGGCATGCTGGTGGG
>JAFUGB010000445.1 GCA_017469605.1 Clostridia bacterium | reverse complement strand
GCGTAGGCTCAGGCGTGGGCTCGGGTGTAGGCTCGGGTGTAGGCTCGGGCGTAGGTTCAGGAGTTGGTTCAGGCGTGGGCTCAGCGGTGGGCTCGGGCGTGGGGACCGGTGTGGGCTCTGGCGTAGGTACTGGCGTGGGGACCGGCGTGGGCTCTGGCGTAGGTACTGGCGTAGGTACTGGCGTGGGGACCGGCGTGGGCTCTGGCGTAGGTACCGGCGTGGGTACCGGTGTAGGCTCGGGCGTGAGGACCGGAGTGGGCTCGGGCGTGAGGACCGGAGTGGGCTCGGGCGCGGGGACCAGCGTGGGCTCGGGCGCGGGGACCAGCGTGGGCTCGGGCGCCGATACCGCCAGTTCATCCGATACCGGCGCAGTATCGCGCGGCGCGTCGGCTCCTTCCTCGGCCAAAGAAACAAGTCCCTCCAGCGGAATAAGCAAAGCAAACAGGAAAGCAATCGCACAAGAGATTGCCCGCAAAGCTTTCGCTTTCCTTTTTCTCGTCCAAAGACGATCCTTCAAATCGTTGATCATTGCGGCTCCTTTATCGGATCAGAACAAAATGCGTTTTCATCAATCGCATTTTAACAAAACAACAGGCGTCCACATGGCATACAGTAATTATCGCATAGTCCGACATAACTATATACCTATACAGATAAATTATACAAGCATTCAATACCCATGTCAACAAAGTGCGGTTGTAAACTTTTCACGCCTTCCTCCTCTTTCCCGTTTTATCATTGCCATTTTACCATCAAACGGTTACATGGCCGCTTACATGACAATTACATTTCATTTTACGCAGCCAATATGCAAATGTTTTTTGCTCCGCCGAAAGCGCATAAATGAAAGGAGCAGGCCACCTTGCCTGCCCCCATTGATTATTCATTCTGTTCCAAATCCGGATTAGCTTTTCTCAATTTCTGTATTTCAGCTCTTGCCAGCGCATCACAGCGGTTATTCTCCTCGCAGTCCGCGTGGCCGGGAACCTTAATAAATTCCACCTCGTGTTTTTTTACCACAATGGTCATCAATCGCCAAAGATCCTGGTTTTCCACCGGTTTTCCATCGGCGGTTTTCCAGCCTTTCCGCTGCCAGTTGGCCAGCCAGCCCTGCAGGAACGCATTGACAACATAGGTGGAATCGCTGTGTACGCGCACATGGCAGCGTTCCTTGAGCGCTCCCAACGCGCTGATTACGGCAAAAACTTCCATCCGGTTGTTGGTAGTATGAGGCATGCTGCCGCTGAGCTCCTTCTCGTGCTTGCCGAATTTCAGGATAGCGGCCCAGCCGCCCGGCCCCGGATTGCCGGAGCAGGCGCCGTCGGTATACACCTCAACCGTTTTCAACGGCTTGATGGTTTCTGTCATGTTTCCCCTTACTTGGTCACCAGCTCCAGCGTGTCGCGAGCGATAACGATTTCCTCATTGGTGGGAATGACCAGCACCTTTACTTTGCTGTCGGCAGCGGACACGTCGCGCTCTTCACCTTTGACCTTGTTCTTTTCAGGATCCAGCTTGGCGCCCATATACTCAAAGCCCTGCATAACGGCTTCGCGCAGCTCAATGCCGTTTTCGCCAATGCCGGCGGTGAATACAATGGCATCCACGCCGCCCATGGCCGCCGCGTAAGAGCCGATATATTTACGGATGCCGTAGATCAGCATATCGCGGGCGATCTTGGCGCGCTCATTGCCGCTGTCAGCCGCACCGTCGATATCGCGCATATCGCTGCTGATGCCGCTGATTCCCAGCAGGCCGCTCTTTTTATTGAGCACGTTCAGCATATCATCGATATCCTTAATTTCGGGATTGCCGTTTGCGTCCTTCGCGTTGTTCATAATGAACTGAAGCACGGCGGGATCCATGCTGCCGCTGCGGGTACCCATGACCACGCCCTCCAACGGGGTGATGCCCATGCTGGTGTCCACGCATTTGCCATGATCCACAGCGCACATGGAGGAACCGTTGCCCAAGTGGCAGGTAATGATGCGCAAATCTTCGGCCTTTTTGCCCAGGAACTCAGCGGCACGCTTGCTCACATAGCGATGGCTGGTGCCGTGGAAGCCATAGCGGCGCACATGCAGGTTTTCATAATATTTATAGGGTACGCCATACAGGTATGCTTTGGGCGGCATGGTCTGGTGGAAAGCGGTGTCAAACACGGCCACCATGGGCGTGCCGGGCATCACCTTCTGGCAGGCTTCAATGCCCATCAGGTTAGCCGGGTTATGCAGGGGGCCCAGGGGAATATTTTCCCGGATAGCATCCATTACAGCCTCGTCAATGACAACGGATTCTGTGAACTTTTCGCCGCCATGCAGCACACAGTGGCCCACAGCGCCTATTTCATCCATATGCTCCACCACGCCGAACTCCTGATCGGTCAGCGCTTTAAGCATATTGCTGCAGGCCTCCACATGGGTGGGCATGTATTCTTCAATAACATATTTATCCTCGCGGCCAGGGTACTTCTGGGTCAGCTTGCTGCCCTCGATACCGATGCGCTCCACCAAGCCCTTGGCCAGGACGGATTCATCCTGCATATCCACCAGCTGGTATTTGAGGGAAGAGGAGCCGGCGTTGACGATCAGAATTTTCATGAATGGTTTCCTCCGCTTCTTGTATTTTTGTGTTTGATCTATACCATTATATAGTATTTTTGTTGTTCTGAAAAGGGGGGTTCCGCCCAAATATTGAAAAAAACTAAAATATTCACTGCCACGCTTTTATTGCGCTCCCCCCGTTTATATGGTAAAATATGCTTTGTGCAAACAAACACGTACAAGGAGAAGGCCCTGTGCTGCTGAATTTTCTATCATCGCTTCGGCCCATGTTCCGCGATCAGGAAATCTGCCTGGTGTTGAGTCCGGAGGATGTGCGCGATCCCGATTTGGGCATCAGCGACGGTTATACATTTGACATATTCCTGAACCGCCCCCGCCGCCGCATCGGCTATGTGAGCCTTCGGCTGGGCGAAAGCCCCGCGCTGTATTATCTTGGCCACATCGGCTACCGCATTGACGCCGCGTACCGCGGGCACGGATATGCCGCGAAGGCGTGCAGGCTTATCATCCCTTTCATGCGGGAATTGCAGCTCAAAAGCGTTTGCATTACGGCCAACCCGGAAAACACGCCTTCCCGGAAAACCTGTGAGCAGATCGGCTGCACGCTGGAATCCATCGCCGCCGTGCCGGCCGCTTACCGGACGGTTTGCGCCGGGGCGGAATACAAATGCCGATACATTCTTCCCTTGCAGGAGGAAGCATAGTTTTCCACTTCAGCGGATACGCTATATCAATAGCAGAGAAAGGAGCGCTGCGCGCTGTGCAGACCGAGCTTTGCGGTGTTTCGATTCATTATGAGCAGTATGGCCAGGGAAACAGGGAAATCCTGCTGCTCCATGGCTGGGGCTGTTCCATTCAGCATTTTGAGCCCATTGCCAACGCCCTGAAGGATGACTATCATATTACGGCAATCGATTTCCCGGCCCATGGACAATCAACCACGCCGCCCGTGCCTTGGGGAGTTGGCGATTTTGCCGGATGCGTAAAGCAGCTGATCCTGCAATTGGGCATAGCGCCCTGCGACGTCATCGCCCATTCCTTCGGCGGCAGGGTGGCGCTGTGGCTGGCGGCCAATGAGTCCGGGCTGGTAAAACGCGTGGTCCTTACCGGCGGCGCAGGGATCCGTAAGCCGCAAAGCGAAGAAGCCAGAAAACGCAGCGAGCATTACCAGAAGCTGAAAAAAATCTGCCAGGGCATCAGCAAGGTAAAGCCGTTGGAGGGATTGGCTGAAAAAGGACTGAATTCCCTGCGGCAGAAATATGGCTCCGCCGATTATAACGCCTTGAGTGACGAAATGAAAAAAACGTTTGTCAAGGTTGTCAGCGAGGACCTTTCCCCCCTGCTTCCCCAGGTCAACGCCCCCACGCTGCTGATTTGGGGCGAAGAGGATTCCGAAACCCCGCTCTGGATGGGGCAGAAAATGGAAAAAGAGATTCCCGATGCCGGGCTGGTGGTTTTTGAAAACGATGATCACTTTGCTTATTTACGCCAATGGCCCCGGTTTGTCGCCGTGGTGCGGGCATTTTTGAAATGAGGTACGGCCTTTGCTTATTTATCTGATATCGCATTTGCCCAATCTGGCCGCGGCCGCAGCGGCACTGCTTTGCGCCAGAAAGCTCCTGCACTACTTTCAGTTGGAAAGCTATCAGTTTTACGGTTATTTTAAAACCATTACGCGCCAATGGAAATCGGCCATTCTCCCGCCTGCCGTGCTGGGAATCCTGTTTTTCCTTTTGTCCGGGGCCGGAAAAACGCTGTATTCCGCCGCGGAGCCCCAGCGCCTATGGAAGCTGATCTGTATCATGGGCATCGTATCGGGCGCAATGCTGGCGCTGGGCGTAGCGTTCTCTGCCGCGTTGGCAAAGGGAAAAGAAAAAAAGCCATTCGTGGTTACCGCGCGTGTAAAACGCCTTTATGGCATACTGGCAATCGTCGTGCTGGTGTTTTGCTGGATCACGCCCGGGAACGTTCTTCTGCTGCCGCTAATGGTGATGCTGGCCGCGCTTATCGCCCTGCCCATTGAAAAAGCCATTCAGCGCATGTATATGCGCGACGCCCAGCGCCGCATGGACGCCCAGCCCGGGTTGATCCGTATCGGTATCACGGGCAGCTACGGAAAAACCAGCGTCAAGAATATTTTGTACACAATTCTTTCTCAAAAATACAATGTTCTATCCACGCCCGCCAGTTTTAATACCCCCATGGGGCTGACCCGGGTGATCCGGGAGCGATTGGAGCCCGCTCATCAAATCTTTCTGGCCGAGATGGGCGCACGCCATCGGAAGGATATCAAGGAGCTGACCGATTTTATTCATCCTGCCGTCGGCGTATTGACCTCGGTGGGCCCGCAGCACCTGGAAACCTTTAAAACGCTGGATAATATCATCGCCACCAAATACGATCTGATCCGCGCCATCCCCGCCGACGGCTTCGCCGTGTTCAACGATGACCACGGTATCTGCGCCGATTTATACGAAAAAACGCTGCGCACCCCCAAGGCCATTGTCAACCGCAATGGCGGCGATGTGTGGGCAGAGAACATTGAAGTGACCGCCCAAGGAAGCAGCTTTACCCTGTGCTTTGCGGATGGCCAAAAGCTGTCCTGCCAGACCCGTATGTTGGGCGCGCATAACATCACCAATATCCTGTTGGCCAGCGCTGTCGCCGTACATCTGGGCTTGAGCCATGCGCAGATTCAGCGGGGCATCAGCCAGCTTCTGCCGGTGGAACACCGCCTGCAGCTGTTAAAAAGCACAGGCGGCGTAACGGTCATTGACGACGCATTCAACAGCAATCCCACAGGCGCCAAGGCCGCGCTGGAAGTGCTGAGCCGCTTCCCCGGCCGACGCATTATTGTAACGCCCGGCATGGTGGAGCTCGGAGATAAGGAAGCCGAATTCAACCGGGAGCTCGGACGCGAAATGGCTGCCGCCGCCGATATATGCGTACTCATCGGCAAAAAACACATTCAGCCTATCCAGGAAGGACTGCTCGCAGCCGGATATCCGCCATCCGATATACATGTTTTTCCCAGCCTGAATGATGCCACCGCGTGGCTCAAAGGCTTTATGCGCTCAGGCGATTTTATCCTGTATGAAAACGATCTGCCCGACCATTATTCCGAAACCTGATCAGGAGGAAATTTCAGCATGACCAAAATCCAATTGGGTGTAATTTTCGGCAGCCGCAGCTGTGAACACGAGGTTTCCATTATCAGCGGCGTACAGCTGGCCCGTGCCGCGGACCGAAACAAATACGATGTATGGCCCATCTATATCGACAAGGATGGGCGCTGGTATACCGGCGAAAGCCTGCTGGATATCCACACCTATACCCCATTTGATCCATACGCCAAGGGCATTACCCGCGTCACGCTGGATATGACGGCAGGCAGCGGCGCGCTGATCAGCTATGAACAGGAAAAGGGGCTGTTTGCCAAGGGCGTACTGCCGATCACAATAGCCAAGCTGGACTGCGTGATTCCCGTGATGCACGGATTGCACGGTGAAGACGGCACGCTGCAGGGGCTGTTGGAGCTGGCCAATATTCCCTATTCTTCCACCGGCGTTGCAGGCAGCGCCATCGGCATGGACAAAATTATGATGAAGCAGGTATTCCGGGGCATGGATTTTCCCGTGCTGCCTGATTTGTTTGCCCTGCGCAGTAAATGGCGGGCAAATCCAGAAACGGTAATCGCCCGGATCGAGGAAAAGCTCCCCTATCCCGTTTTCTGCAAGCCCAGCTGCCTGGGCAGCTCCATCGGTGTCAGCCGGGCGGATAATCGGGAGGAATTGCAGGATGCCCTGGATCTGGCCTTTACCTATGACCGTCGGGTGCTGATTGAGCAAGGCTTGGATCATCCCATCGAAGTCAATTGCTCTGTCCTTGGTTTTGACAACGAGGTATGCGCCTCCGTTACCGAAATGCCCACCACCTCCGGCGGCGATCTTCTGGATTTTGCCGATAAATACCTGGCAGGCAGCGGTAACAAAGGGATGGCTTCCTTAAAGCGCATCATGCCTGCGCCCGTGGGGGAAGAAATGACAAAGCGAATTCAGGATCTAAGCAAGCAGATCTTTCGCGCCTTGGACTGCAAAGGCGTAGTCCGCATCGATTATATGCTGACCAAAGAGGATGCGCTCTATATCACCGAAATCAACACCATTCCCGGCTCCATGGCATTCTATTTGTGGCAGGAAACCGGTCTTCCCTATGCGCAGCTGATCGATAAACTGGTGGAATATGCCAATCGGGCCTTTGCTGAAAAGAACGAAAACAACTACGCTTTTACCAGCGATATCCTGAGCGGTGTTGTGCTGGGCGGCAAAAAAGGCGGAAAATTATAAACGCGCAATTTCATTTTTCAGGAGGCAGTCCTT
>JAFUGB010000444.1 GCA_017469605.1 Clostridia bacterium | reverse complement strand
AGCCGCACCGGCGTGGAGATGGAATTCCGGGAGGATGGCACCTGCACCATTGACGGCAAGGCCTATTACTTCCGCGGCAGCCAGTTTGCCTTCTATGCGGGCGCCCAGCCCGATCAATTGAAGGACGAATGGACGATTTACGACTCCGACCAGCATGTGCTATCTGTGGAAAACAATAAAACCAAGGTGCAGTACAGGATGACGCGGGTGGAGGAATGAGCAGCTTCAAGGATTGGTATATCCGCTATACAAACACAGAACGTGACGGGCGCCTTCCGGTACTGGATGGCGCGCGTGCGCTTTTTGTGCTGTTTGTGGCGGCTTTTCATATCTGGCAGCAGAGCTGGCTGACGCCGGTGCTGCGCGGGAAAAACTGGTCCTTTTCCATGGATCCCTTGCTGCGTTCGGGGTATATGTGGGTGGATGCCATGCTGATGCTCAGCGGTTTCCTGCTGTATCTGCCCTACGCCGCCGCCGCGGAGGACGGCAAGCCCACACCGCGCATCCTGCCCTTTTATAAAAAGCGGATATTGCGCATTGTGCCATCCTACTACCTGTGTGTGCTGATCATGCTGGTGTTTGTGGCGCTTCCCAAGGGCAGCTATGATGTCAACGGCGCGTTCAGCTGGTGGCGCATGGGCCGTGATCTGCTGGCCCATGGAACTTTTACCCATACGCTGTTCCAGTTCAGTTATACCGGCTCGCCGCTGAACGGCTCGCTCTGGACGCTGGGCGTGGAAATGCAGTTTTACCTGGTTTTTCCCTTCATGGGCCGGCTGTTCAAGCGTTGGCCGGTGGCAGTTTATGCCTGCATGCTGGCGGCTGCCTTTGCCTATCGGGAATGGGTGCGGCTGCAGCCGGACAGCACGCTGATTTTTAATCAATTGCCCGGACAATTGGAAGCCTATGCCAACGGCATGCTGGCGGCGGGCATCTACACCGCCCTCAAGCGCCGTATGAAGCAGGACCGCTGGACCAGGCTTTTGTTTACCGCCCTGCTGTGCGTGTGCGCGTGCCTGATCTGGCAGCTGGTCAAGGGCCAGGCTGCCAGCAACGGCTATGAAAACATCCGCATGGGCCAGATGGACCGGCGGTTTGCGCTTTCCGGCCTGTGTGCCCTGAGCCTGCTGGGCCTGCTGTACGGCGCGCGTCCCCTGCGCCTGCTTTTTGGCAACCGCGTAACGGCCTTCCTTTCGGCCGTTTCCTTCCAGTTTTATATGTGGCATCAGGTGTTTGCCGTGCGGCTCAAGGAGTGGCATATTCCGGCCTCGGAATTTGAAACGCCCTGGACAGCGGGCGACCGCGGCTGGCAGATGCTGTATACGGCGCTGTGCTTTGCCGGGGCGCTGGCCATTGCGGCGCTGGTAACTTATGCCTTTGAGCGGCCCATTGTCCGGATGGGCAGCCGGAAACGCGCTGGCAAAGCTTCCAAAAAGCACAAATAGACATCAAATCCACGGGTATGGTATACTCCGAATAGTTACAAAAGTGTTACAACTTTGCTTTCGGAGGAGCTTTACCCATGCGATATACAAGCTGGATTGAAAAAAAAGGAGTGGCGCTGCTGCTGGTTTTGTGCCTGGCGCAGTGCTTTGTGCTGCCCGGTGCCGCGGCAGCCGCGGTCGCAGCCCAGGAAGGGGCCATGAACGGCATGGTGCGGGTGTACTTGTCCTCCCTGGGCAATATCAGCCGGGTGAATCTGACGATTTGCGGCAGCTATTCGCTGGACGGCACCGCCGCCACCGCTTTGGCCGAAAACAGCCAGGTATCGGTGAGCATCAACACCAGCTCCGGACAGCTTACGCTGACACGCGGCGGCGTATCCACGGCCATGGGCTCGGATTTCCGCCTGCGCCGCCATGCCCGGGAGGGCACCAATGGCGTTAAAATCAGCCAGGCGCGGGTGAGCGGCAATATTTATCCCGGGGATGTCCAGTTCAAGGCGGTAAAAAGCGGCGGCAGTTATCGGCTGTATGTGATCGTGCATGTGTTTATAGAGGATTACCTGGTGGGCGTACTGCCCTATGAAATGGGCAATTCCTCGGCGCTGGAGGCGCTCAAGGCCCAGTGCGTGTGCGCCCGAACCTATACCGTCCGCGCCATGGAGAACGGAAAAAGCCGGAGCTATGACCTGGTGGATACCACCAACGACCAGGTATATAACGGCACGGCATCGGGCAATGCCCGCTGCCGTCAGGCGGTGGAGGAAACCCGAGGCATTGTGGCCATGAATAACGGCGCCTTTACTGCCACCTGGTATACCGCCAGCAACGGCGGCCAGATCGAATCAGCCCGCAATGTCTGGGGATATTCCGGGTATGATTATATCCGCGTCAAGGATGATCCCTATGATTACCAGAATCCTTATTCCCAGGTGCGCTCCTTCAAGGTGGCGGCATCGGGCCAGCAGACCGGCACGCTGAATACCCTGCTGGTCAACAAGGCAAAATCGGTGTTTGGCGCGTCCAGCGTGACCATCCAGAAGGTTACGGCGGTGACGCCCCATACGCCGCGCTACGGCGAGCCAAGCCGCCTGTATACCAAGCTGAATTTTGACGTGACAGCCAATTGCGACGGCGCGGTGCGGTCAGGAACGCTGACCTTTGATATTTTCAGCGAGCTGGAAGGCAAGCTGGGGATGAGCATCAATAATTCCAACAATGAATTGTGGAGCGTGCAGAAAACCGATACCGGTTTTACGGTGCAGGCGCGCCGCTTTGGCCACGGCACCGGCATGAGCCAGCGCGGCGCCATGCGTATGGGCGATCTGGGCTATACCTATGACCAGATTTTAAGCTTCTACTTTGAAGGCTGCCAGCGAGTGCAGTATGCCTTTGTGCGCTCTGTGCTTTCAGCATTGGGCAGCGGCATCAGCCGGGAGGAGCTCAGCGTGGACGCGCCCGCCGCGGTATCGGGGGCTGCGACCGCTGTGGGCATTGTGCAGCTGATTTCACCATCGGCCGAGATGGCGCTGCGGCAGAGCGCCTCCCCCGCCGGGCAGGTGATCACCGGCATTCCCCATGGCGCCGCCGTAACCGTGCACAGCGCGGTGAACGATTGGTACCTGGTCACTTACGGCGGGCTGACCGGCTTCGCGCAGCGTGACGGCATCAAGCTCCAGGGAACGCCCGACGGCATTATGCCCATTGTGACTTCGGTGACCGGGTTTGGCACGGTGCAGGGGACCTCTTACCTGAATCTGCGGCAGAGCGCCAGCCTGACCTCCGCCGCCCTGGTGCAAATCCCCGGCGGCACGGTGCTGCCGCTGCTGCGGGTAGAGGGTGAATGGGCCTATACCCAGTATGGCTGCCAGTCCGGCTATGTGAGCCTGGATTTTATCAGCCGGTCTTCTGCCTATTCCGGCACAGCCAAGGATGCCAACGCCACCGGCGCGCGGCTGGCTGATGAAGCGGTGCTGTATCTGTCGGCCAGCCTGTCCGGCTACCAATACCGCACGCTCCCTGCCGGTACGGTGGTTCAGGTGCTGTATGACGACGGGGCGTGGAGCCAGGTCTATTGGCAGGGCATCACCGGCTATATGCTGTCAAGCAAGCTTCAAATGAACGGTATGGTCATGCACGCGGAGGCCGACACGCCCAAGAACGGGGAGCAGTATGCGCTGGTGACCTCGTCGGCCTCCACGCTGAACATGCGCAGGGAGGCCAGCATGAGCGCTGAAATACTGCTGACGGTTTCCCGCGGCGAAACGGTGATCGTTACCGAAGCGGGCAAGGATTGGCATAAGGTGCGCTATCATGGTGTCGATGGCTATTGCTCGGCCCAGTATTTGTCGCTGGGCCTGGGCGGCGGAGACGCAAACAGCGGGCTGACCGCCGTTGTGGCCACCGAATCCGGCCCCTTGAACCTGCGGGCTTCGGATTCAGCGCAGGCCAAGGTGCTCACCACCATTCCGCGCAATACCACCATTCCCGTGCTGGCGCGGGGGGATAGCTGGTGCTTTGTGAATTACAACGGGCAGACTGGCTACGTCATGACGCAATTCCTGCGCTTTGCGGCGGAAACGCCTGCCCCCGCTTCGCCCGTGTCAACGGCTGCGCCGCCCGCGGAAACGCCGGCAGCGGTATGGAAGCCCGTTCCGGTGCAGTCCACCGTAACCTATGCCAAGGTCACCACGCCCGAGGGCTCGCTGAACCTGCGCAAAAAGGCGTCCAGCAGCGCCACGGTGAAGGCGCATATTCCGCAGAATGAAATGATCGAAGTGCTGGAGCGCGGCGAAAAATGGACCCAGGTTTCCTATCAGGATAAAACAGGCTATGTGATGACTTCCTTCCTGACCTTTGTGGAAGTGCCGCAGCCCGTGCTTACCGCGGCCATGACCGCCCGGGTGGCCACGCCCTCCGGTTCCCTGAACTTGCGCAAATCAGCCTCCTCCGGGGCAAAGGTATTGCGCACCATCCCGCAGAATGCTTCTGTGATCGTGCGGCAGTATGGCGAAAAATGGTCCCAGGTCACCTACGGTTCGGCCACGGGATACGTCAAGAGCGAGTTCCTGGCTTTTGAGCGTCCTGACAGCGGCGCCTGGACGCCCCAGGCCGTGCGTGTGGCCCAGCCCGGCGCCCAGCTGCGGGCCGCGCCGGAGGAAAACGCCGGGCTGATCATTCTGCTTCCGGCAGGCGATTATATCCTGGTCACCGCGGTGGAAACCGATTGGTGTCAGGCGGAGTACGAGGGACAAAGGGGCTATGTGCCTACAAACAATTTGGAGTTTCCGTGATGGATTTACATGAAAACGAAAGAATAGATGATTTGCAGCGGGGCGGCCTGCGCGTGATCCAGCGCACAGACGCCTTCCGCTTCGGCACCGATGCTGTGCTGCTCAGCGCTTTTGCCGCGCCGCGCAGGCATGACCGGCTGTGCGATCTGGGCACGGGCACCGGCGTGATCCCATTGCTGCTCTATGGCCGGGAGCACAGCCTGACGGGCGACGCCGTGGAAATCCAGCCTGATATGGCCCAGATGGCGGCCCGGTCCATGGCGCTTAATGGCCTGGAGGACGTGATCCGCGTGCATGCCGGCGATCTCAGGCAGATCCGCACGCTGCTGCCCCATGGCAGGTATGATTTGGTTACCTGCAATCCGCCCTATGGGAAGGCAGGCGGCACGCTGCTGAATCCGGCGGAGAGCAAGCGCCTGGCCCGGCACGAGGAAACCTGCCTGATCACCGATGTGGCCCAGGCGGCGGCTTGGCTGCTGCACGATGGGGGAAGGCTGTGCTGCGTGTTTCCGGCTGCCCGGCTGCTGGAACTGGTGGATGCCGTGCGTGCCTGCCGGCTGGAACCAAAGCGCCTGCGCACGGTCCATTCCCGCCGGGGCAAGCAGGCGCACTTGTGCTTGATGGAAGCCATGATGGGCGCCCACCCGGGCCTGACCGTGGAACCGCCGCTGGTGATCTTCGCTGACGACGGGGAATATACGGAAGAAATGAAAAAAATATATGGCAATTAAAGCGGGCGTTATTTGGTTAGCCGGGGGAAGGAGACAAACGGGGCGTGCTTTCTTGGAAGCCCAGGAGGGCTGCGTTTGCCGGCGTAAAAGCGGCAATCGCAAAGCCGCGCTGCAGGCGCAGGCCCTGATGTTCCCTCGTAAAACCTGAGCGGTTCATATTGATTCCAAATAAAAACTGTACAAACAGAAATAGGTAGGGGAACGATAAGGGCCTGCGCGGCCCTTAAGATCCTGCGGCAAGGGATTCATCCCTTGCATCCCGCCGGGCGAACCGGCTTAAAAGAAACAACAAACAATTTGCGCCTGTAACTTGAATGTCGCAAAGAGAGTTTCCGGGCAGAAAAAAACCCGTTGGCCAGCCGAAAAATAAGTTTACTTATT
>JAFUGB010000443.1 GCA_017469605.1 Clostridia bacterium | reverse complement strand
GATGCCTTTTCTGAATTTCTGGCTAATACTGTTTTATGGATACCCAGCAAAAATGAAACGCCATTTTCTTCGGGGGCATCGACTTTGTCGATGCCCAGAGGCTTGCGTTTCGCCGCAAGCCCTTTCTTTATGCGCTGACAATTGATATCAGGATATCCACCATCTTTTCCATATCCTCTACAGATACAAATTCGTGGATGCTATGGCCGTTATATCCCCCCGTACCAAGATTGGGGCAGGGAAGGCCCATAAAGCTGAGGCGGGCGCCGTCCGTGCCGCCGCGGATGGGCACGCTGATGGGCGTGAGCCCCTGGGCGCGGATGGCGTTCTGGGCCCGCTCGATCACATCCATATGCTGCTCCATGATCTCCCGCATGTTTCGATAGCTGTCCTTGACGGTCACCTCCACCGTGCCGGCCCCATATCGCGCGTTGAGGTATTCGGCCGCCCGCTGGATGAAGCGCTTCTTTTCCTCCAGCTTTTCAGCGTCATGATCGCGGAGGATGTAGCTAAGGCGGGCATTTTCTTCATCCCCCGCAATTCCAGTCAGATGATAGAAGCCCTCATAGCCCTCGGTATATTCAGGCTTTTCCTGGGGCGGAAGCATACTGTTGAATTCCATGGCAATGCGCGAAGCATGCTTCATACGGTTCTTTGCCGAGCCGGGATGGATATTCCGTCCATGCACATGGATTTTGACCGACGCGGCATTGAAATTTTCATATTCTATTTCGGAAATTTTACCCCCATCCACTGTATAGGCAAACTCCGCGCCTAAGCCTGGCACGTCAAAATGGTCCGGCCCGCGGCCGATTTCCTCGTCCGGCGTAAAGCCAACGCAGATTTTCCCATGCTTGATGCCGGGATCATTGATCAGCTTCTGGCACAGGGTAACGATTTCGGCCACGCCGGCCTTATCATCGGCGCCAAGCACCGTGGTCCCATCGGTAACGATCAGGTGTTTTCCGATATAGTTTTCCATTTCCGGGAACTCAGCCACGCGCAGGTAGATATCCTTTTCCCGGTTCAGGCAAATATCCCCACCCTTGTATTCCACCAATCTTGGGTTAAAATCACGCCCGGGAACCGCGTCCACCGTATCCATATGGGCAATCAAGCCGATGACCGGCACATGCTCGCAATTTGCCGGTATTTCTCCATATACATAGCAATCCTCGCTCATGCGGACATTCTGTACGCCCAGTTCCTCCAGCTCGGTTTTCAAAAGGCGCGCCAGATCAAACTGGCACACAGTGGACGGGCTGGATTCACTGTTTTCATCGCTTGTGGTGTTGATCCTGGCATAACGCAAAAATCTTTCCTGTACCGCTTCCATGGCACATCCTCCGTTCATAAGCATTGCAACACCATGATACCGGTTTGCGTTGAAAAAATCAACCGTTTGACAAAAATAATGATGATGCCTTGACGCGCTTGGATGAATATGACATAATGTACCTATCAAACATGAACAGGAGAGCGATCTTACATGATCCATGAAAACCCACTGCTTAAAGGTCAGGAAAGCGGTAAATCCTTCATTACCATGGGCGAAATCATGCTGCGCCTTACGCCGCCCAATTATGATAAAATCCGAATGACCACATCCTTTGAAGCTTCTTACGGCGGCAGCGAGGCCAATATCGCCCTGTCCCTGGCCAGCCTGGGGGTGGACAGCACCTTTTTTTCCGTGGTACCCAATAACTCTTTAGGCAAAAGCGCCATCCGCGCCCTGCGTTCCAGCGATGTTCACTGTACGCCTGTGATCCTGTCCACGCCGGAGGAGACCCCCACCCACCGTCTGGGCACCTATTATCTGGAAACGGGCTTTGGCATTCGTCCCAGCCAAGTCATATACGACCGCAAGCATTCCGCGCTCACCGAGTATGATTTTTCTAATTACGACCTTCACGCATTGCTGAAGGGGTTTGATTGGCTCCACCTTTCCGGCATTACCCCGGCGCTGGCGCCCAACTGCAAACAGCTTACCATGGATATGCTCAAGGTCGCCAAGGAACAGGGCTTGACCGTTTCCTTTGACGGCAATTTCCGTTCCACCCTGTGGAGCTGGGACGAAGCCCGGGATTTTTGCACAAAATGCCTGCCCTATGTGGATGTGCTGATGGGCATTGAGCCCTATCACCTGTGGCGGGATCCCCAAGACCCCAACAAGGGCGATCTGAAGGATGGCGTGCCGCTCCAGCCCGCTTACGAACAGCAGGATGAAATTTTCCAGGCATTCATTGAGCGCTGGCCCAACCTGAAATGTATTGCCCGCCATGTGCGCTATGCCCATTCAGGCTCCGAAAACAGCCTGAAAGCGTACATGTGGTATGAGGGACACACCTTTGAAAGCAAGCTGTTTACCTTCACGATCATGGATCGCGTGGGCGGCGGCGATGCCTTTGCCAGCGGCATCATCTATGCCATGATGCACATCTACAAGCCCATTGATATGCTGAACTTCGCCGTG
>JAFUGB010000442.1 GCA_017469605.1 Clostridia bacterium | reverse complement strand
CAGGGAGTGCGGACGCAGGGAGGTTTCCAATTCAAGATCAGCGTTTTGCAGGCCGCCCGCGATCAAACGTTCTTCTTCCATGTCAGCCTCCTCTTATATCATGCCGCGCAGCGCCAGGCGCACCAGTTCATCCGGCTGGTCGCTTTTATCCTTTACAGCGGACAGCGCCTGCATGGCTTCTCCCTGGGTGTATCCCAGGGACTGCAGAGCGATCATGGCCTCAGCCGCAGGATCGCTCTGCTGCATGGCAGGCATGGCAACCCCTGTGTGCGCCGAAAGCTCTTCCACCTCATCCTCGGTGATTTGCTCCTTAAGCTCCAGCGCAATGCGCTGCGCCGTTTTTTTGCCGATTCCGGGCGCCCGGCTCAGCGCGGCAATATCGCCCATAACGATGGCCAGCGTCAGATCCCGCATGCTCCTGGCGCCAAGGATGCCAATGGCCGTTTTGGAGCCGATGCCTGATACCCCGATAAGACGCAGGAACATGTCCCGCTCCCCTTTTGTGCCAAAGCCAAACAAGCTTACGCTATCCTGGCTCACATTCAAGTATGTATATACCCGCATGATCTCGCCCACCGGAAGCGCGTCCTGCATGGTATTAAGGCTGCAATACAGCGAATATCCCACGCCGCCGGCTTCAATCACCAGCTCATTAAGGCCCTTTTCAGCAACAATGCCTTTGATATATGCGTACATAAATTCTCCTTATTTCATGCGAAACTGCTCCCGCAGCAAGCCTGAACTGGCATGAGTGATGGCGCAGGCCACCGCGTCCGCGGCGTCGTCGGGCCGGATAATATCGGGCAGGCCCAGCGTCATTTTGACCATCTGCTGAATCTGGTGCTTATCGGCTTTTCCATATCCCACCACCGCCTGCTTGATCTGCATGGGCGTGTATTCATAGAGCGCGTTGGTATATTCCGCGCAGGTGCAAATGGTTACGCCGCGGGCCATGGAAACGTTCATGGCCGTTGTAATATTCTTGGCAAAAAACAGTTCTTCAAAGGCAATCTGCTCGGGCCGGTACAGCTGAAGCAGCTGATTGATCTGGCTCCGGATAGAGCGAAGCCGATCCGGCGTGATCATATCAGGGGTCGTAATCACCGTGCCTGCCGTGATCAGCGTGATCTTGCTTCCGGCCGTGTCAATAACGCCATACCCCAGCGTGGCCAATCCAGGATCGATCCCCAGTATCCGCATACCTGCCCTCCAAGCACAAAATTGCCAATATATAATAGAACATTTGTGCGCGTTTGTCAAACCTTGCCCGCAACGCAGTCACTCGCAGCTTTCCATCATTTTTTCCACATATCTGCGCGCAAAGTCCGCGCCGGCCTGCATCAGCGCCGGGGACTGGGCGCTTTCTCCCATCAGCCCCAGGAATTGGCTGACTTTCAGCCCCAATGCTTCCTGGATATCGGCATCGCTTCCCCGGGGGCTTACCAGGTAATAACACAAAAGCGAGTCCCTTTGCCCGATCCTATGCGCCCGGTCCTCTGCCTGGGAATGAACGGCAGGCGACCAATCCAATT
>JAFUGB010000441.1 GCA_017469605.1 Clostridia bacterium | reverse complement strand
CCCCAGGGCTTCGCCTGCGCCTCCACCGGCAGCCAGACCGTTGAAAAGCGCCAAGACGGGAGCCAGTGCTTCCGCATGCAGGCCTTTGCCGCCCGGGATTTCGCTTTCGCGCTGTCGGAAAACTGGCAAAAGGCGCAGCAGAAAACAAACGGTATCCTGGTCACGGCTTATGGGCCTGCCCAGGAGAGCGCCAGGGACGCGGCAAAAGCTGCCGCCAAGGCATTGGACGCATACCGCAGGCTGTACGGCGAATACGCCTGGGATACCTACACGGTGTGCGCGGTGGATTTTCCGTTTGGCGGTATGGAGTATCCCGGGCTGGCGTTCATCGGGCTTCCTGCCTTTGAAAAGGATCGGGCCGATTCCCTGGAATTGACCATCGCCCACGAAACCGCCCATCAATGGTTTTACGCCCTGGTGGGCAGCGACCAGATCAACGAACCCTGGCAGGATGAAGCCATCAGCGAATACGCCATGCTGCGCTACGTGCGGGAGCAGTATGGCTGGAACGCTTACAAAAACCTTTGCATCACCCGGGCGGAGGCGCCCATGCGCGAGCGGATCCCCCAGCGCGTGACGCCCGCCACGCCCATTACCGGGTTTGGTTCGCCGGATGTGTACAGCGCGGTGGTATACGGCCGGGGCTGCGCTTTTCTGCTGGCCGCCGAGGAGCTGACCGGCAAGCTGGATGCGGTTTTGAGGGCATACTGTGACAAATACGCCTTTGCATTGGCATCCCGTGGGGATTTTGCCGGGCTTTTGAACAGCGTTACCGGCGAAGACCTGACGCCGCTGCTGATCGATTACCTGGATACCCTGATATAATGATGATAAACGGAGAACACAAAGCAATGAGAAAAACAACCCGTATCCTCCTGTGGGTCCTTGCGGCGCTGATGGCAGCGACGCTGGTATTTACCGTTCCTTCGGGCAGCATGCTGTCCGATTACCAGGATCAATGGATAGAATTTGCCTGGGACAGCGGAGGGCTGCTGCGGCTGATGCTGCCTGACGCCAACGCCGAGTAAGCCGCCAAGCTGCCCATTGATTTTACCCCCGGCCTGACGCCCAACCCCGATGCCTACACCGAGGAAGGCTATGCCGACGATTCCATCACCGTTCAGCTGGAAACCATCGAGGAGGAAGGCGTGGTATGGCGCATTGCACGGGTGGAGATCCAGGATGCTTCCCAGCTGCGCACCGGCATTGCCGGCGCCAAGGTGAGCAGCAGCAAAACCTCGCTGGTATCCTCCATGGCCGCAAAATACAACGCCGTCATTGCCATCAGCGGGGATTATTACGCCAACGATCCGGCCAAGACCAGCTTCGAATACCGCATGGGACAAAAGATCCGCAACAAAACCAACCGTGTGAAGGACATCCTGATCATCGATGAAAACGGCGACTTTCACACCTTCATCAAATCCGACAAGGACAAGCTGGAAGCCTTCAGCGCCGCCGGCCATGAAATCATCAACGCTTTTACCTTTGGCCCGGCGCTGGTGAGCGAAGGCACGCTGCTGACCTGCGATACTGGCTATGGCTACAACCCCAACGGCAAGGAACCCCGCATGGCCATTGGCCAGATGGGCGCGCTCAGCTACGTGCTGGTGCTGGCCGAGGGCCGCAACAAGGATTCCGAAGGCGTGACCCACCAGGAGCTGGCCGATTTCATGTATGACCTGGGCTGTCTGGAAGCCTTTAATCTGGACGGCGGCAATACCGCCACCATGGTATTCGGTGACGGCTATTACCAGACCGGACGGACCGCCACCAATGAGCGCACCCAGAGCGACTGCATTTATTTTGCCACCACCGTTGATCCATCCGCATGGAGCAAATGAGCTATGACTGAAGAAACCCTTTCCTTTTCCCTGCTGGGGCTGACCGGCTATGCTTACGGCCTGCTGATCGCCCTGGGCGCTGCGTGTATGCTGGTCTTTTTTGCCCGCTATTGCAAAGCGGAGGGGCTGAAAAGCGGTACAGCGCCGCTCTTCGCCGCATTATCCGTCCCCTTGGGGCTGATTTGCGGCAGGCTGCTCTTCTGCCTGCTGGATTTCCGGTTCCGCAGCATGTTTTCCCTGCGGGGAACGCTGATGTTCTGGGGCGGCGGCTTTTCCATGGCAGGCGCGCTGCTGGGCGCGGCGCTGGCCGCCTGGCTCACAGCGCGTATCCAACGCATCGCGCCGATTCGGGTGCTGGATGTGGCGGCCGCGTCCGTTCCGTTTTTCATCGCATGGGCCCGCATGGCGGAAATGGGCACCGAATTGCTGGGCCGCAGCCGTCCGCTGACCACCGCGTGGCTGGCAGGCAGCTTTCTGGCTCAAAGCGATGGCTATGACGCGTACCTGCGCACCTATCTGCTGGAAGCCGTTACGGCGGGCGCGCTGGGCATCGGCCTGGCAGTCCGGTTCCGGAAAAAGAAAACGCACAAGGGTTCGCTGCTGCTGTGCATGCTGATCCTGGGCTGCACCCAGGTTTTCTGGGAAAGCCTGCGGTTTGACAGCCACATGCGCTACAGCTTTATCAGCATGCAGCAGATCCTGTTTGCCCTGATGTTTGCCGCGTCCCTCGTCATATACGCTGCCCGATGCGGCAAAAAAGAAGTGATCACCGCCGTTTGTGTCTGCATTGCGCTGGTGGCCGCCATTGTGGGACTGGAATTTATGATCGACCGGAGCAGCGTAAACAACCTGATCCTGTACATCCCCTATGCCCTGCTGCTGGCTGTGCCCGTATGGCTGGGATTGCGATATAAGAAAAGGAGCGAACAGCATTGACCAAAGAACAGGTTGCGCGCATCAACGAACTGGCCCGCAAAAAGAAGACCACCGGACTGACCGAAAGCGAGCTGAAGGAGCAGGCCGAGCTGCGTGCCCAGTATTTAAAGGACTTCCGCGAGGGCTTTCGCCAGCAGCTGGACAACACCTACATCCAGTATGAGGACGGCACCAAGGTAAAGCTTCAGCAGAAGCAGAAGCAATGACCATGCGGCTGACTACGCTATGCTATATTGAGCGGGACGGCCAATGGCTGATGCTCAACCGCGTAAAAAAGCGAGTGGACGAGAACGCCGGAAAATGGATCGGCGTGGGCGGAAAGCTGGAAGAAAACGAATGCCCCGAGGAATGCATTGCCCGGGAGGTACGGGAAGAAACCGGCATGATATTAAAAAACGCCCGGCTGCGCGGCGTTATTACCTTTATTTTGCCCGATTGGGGCAATGAAATGACCTTCCTGTATACCGGGGAAGCCGAAGGCGAGCCCAGCGCCGATTGCCCGGAAGGCATATTGCGCTGGGTGCCCATCGGGCAGGTGGAAAAGCTTGCCCTGTGGGAGGGCGACCGCATCTTCCTGCCGCTGCTGCAAACCCGGCAGGGCTGCTTTTCACTAAAGCTGGTTTACGCCGCCGGCGGCAGCCTGGCCGGCTGCCTGCTGGACGGAAAGGATATTACAAAAGCACTTTTGGGAGAACACCAATGAAAAAAATGCTCTGTCTGCTGCTGATCGTTCTGCTTTTGCCTGTGGCCGCGGCCCAAGCCGCCGAACAGCCCCTGTATTCGGCTACCGCCAAGATCAGCGCCCCCATTTACGCTGAAATGAACAAGGAATCCACCCAGGTGGGGCGCATCAATCCCAGCTATGCGGTGGACGTTTACGCCATTTATCCGGAATGGCTCTACGTTGGCCTGGGCAGGTCCAAAGGCTACGTTCCCCGTCATTACCTGAACGCCGGGAAGGCCCTGGATAAGGAAAACACACCGCCCTGGGGCGTGGTGTTCTATCAATATGTGGCCACGGTGGGCGCGGACGGCGCGACCGTATATGACGCGGCCGGATCGGACAGGCAGGTGCTGACCCGCATCGAGCCCGGCGCCAAGGTTTCGGTGATGGATTTTTCCGGCGGCTGGGCCAGGGTGGCCTATTACCGGCAGTACGGCTATATCGATACCAATAAGCTGAGCGAATTGCTGCCGGTATGCGCCGATGCCGAGGCAGGCACAGACTACGCACCCATCGCCACCTTCACCAGCTATTATGTGGTGGGCTCTGAGGATGAAAGCGTGCACGGCAAAGAAATCAACATTGGCGTCAACTGCCTGGATATGGATGGCCGCGTCATTGCCAGCGGTGAAACCATCGATTATGACAGTTATTTCGGTCCTTACCTGGCCAACAAGAACTATGTAAAAGGCCCTGTGCTGCTGGACTCCGGCTGGGGGCTTGGGCCGGGCGGCGGCGTATGCCAGGTTTCCAGCACGCTGTACAACGTATTGGCCCAATTGCCCGGCATCAACGTGCTCCATCATACCTCCCACGGTCCCAGCGGCATCGCTTACCTGCCGCTGGACATGGATGCCGCGGTGGGCAATTCCGAGCGCGCCATCGACCTGATTTTCCGCAACGATTATTCCTTCCCCATCCGCTTTGAAGCGCTGGCCCAGAATGGCACTCTCTTTATCGCCCTGTATCGGGTCACCGACTGATCTCCACCCGATCCCCCACATGGCAAAGCGCAAAAAGCTTTGCCATGTTTTCATTGGATACGGCAACGCATCCTGCCGTCCAGTCGCGGCCGGTCCCGCCGCCATGGATATAAATTTCACCGCCCAGCGGCGATCCCCAGGGCGGCCTTTCCCCCTTCCTTTCCACCTTCTCAAACAGCGGCAGCAGCCCGGCGCTGAGCCGTCCGTCATCGACTGCCCGGACCGCGTCTGCAAACGAGGGATAGCTGATCCCCAGGGCCGGGCCGAATTTGCCGTTTTCGCGCTTTAAACAGATATAATAGCTGCCCTCCGGCGTTTTTCCATCGCCTTCCCGCAGCTTATGTCCAACAGGCTCACGTCCCAGCGCCACGGCGCATTGCATCAGCGCCTGCCGGCCGTCGTAAACGGTCAGCAGGCGCTTTTCCTTTTCAATCAATATGCGCTTCACAGCACAATATCTCCCGGATTGTAGCCATAGGGCAACGGTTCTTCTTCCAGGAAGGGCAGGCTGTCATCCTCCAGCGTGGGCAGGAAGGCGGCATAGGGAGTTACGGGGAACTCGCAGGCATAATCGCTGGCCCCGAACCATCCCCCCTCATGGGCTTTCAGGTTCAGATCCCGGGTGAACTTGGTGCGGTTGCTGCAATCATGCACCACGATGGGCCATTGCTCATCATCCGCCATCCGCATCATTTCCAGCGTGATCTGGCGGCTCCAGATGGGCGAAACATACCCCTGACGGGAAATATACATGGATTCGCCCGCGTAGTTATCGATATTATTGGGATTGAGGTGCAGCTCGGCGCAGTTGATAAAATCCAGTCCGGTATCCAGGATTTTCCGCTTCTTCGCCTTGAATTGATCCAGGAAATCCGGCGTCATGGGCGTTTCAATGCCCACGTAAGGAATATACCGCTTGGCCAGCCGGATATGCTCGATCACGGCGTCAGCACAGCCTGTGGCGCCCAGGTTGAAACGCAGCTCGTTGAGCCCGGCCCGGCCCAGGGCTTGCAGGTTTTGCTCGTTGGCCAGCGTACCGTTGGTATACATATGCTGGTGCACGCCCACCGCACGGAATTTGGCGATCACGCCGTAATATTGGTCGATTTCCATAAAGGGCTCCAAGTACACATAGGCGATCCCGGTGGGTTTTTTCTGGATGGACAAAAGCAGGTCGATGTCCTCCTCGTAAAACTTGCTGCCGCCGATTTCCCACATGCCTTCGCCAATGGGCGGCTGGCAGTCCAACTCGCCGTAATTATAGCAAAAAGGGCATTCGATATTGCATTTGTTGGTTTTGCGCACGGCGCTAAGCCCGGTGCCCAGCAGGCAGCTTTTGCATCCCCGGGGGAATTTTTCATCGGGGCCCACATAATACGTGCGGTCATGAAGCGATTTGAGTCCCTTGATCTGGGCGGCGGCCTGCCGGATTTTCCCATTGACCGCGCGCTCGATCTGCGCAAAGGCGGCATATACGATCTCCTGCTGATGGGGAAGGATATCCTCATCCTCCGGCAGCGCGGCAAAGAAGCGGAACCACAGCAGCGCGTCTTTCTTGGATATCTTCATAAAATGCTCCTATCCTGTCGTTTCCGTTCCATTATAACAGATCATGCGCCGGTTGTCATGCCGCTGACGCCATGGTATAATAAAAATATCGATCTTTTTGTACAGGAGCTGCCAATGAACGTGTATTTTGCCCCCATGGAGGGCGTGACAGACGCTATTTACCGTCGAGTGCATCACCGCAATTTCGGCGGCGTGCGCAAATACTTTATGCCCTTCATCAGTCCATCTCACTCCATGACCTT